>JAQUVM010000085.1 GCA_028693355.1 Burkholderiales bacterium | reverse complement strand
AGTGGTTCCTTTAACCTTTGCTACCCGCATCATAATATCATCCGCAATTCTTTCTAGAACTACAATATTTTCACCTTTAATATCAATATTAATTGGTTTTTGATCACCCCCTGGTGACCCCATTGACATAATATTTTTAACCGTAATACCACCAACACCCTGCAAGATATCACGCGTTTCATTCATAACATAATCAATACTATGATTCCTAGCTAATTTACTTCCGATATCAATAGTCAAAGTAGCATTATTACTTGAGTCACCAAAATTTTTGTTAACCCCACCATTTATGGATTTTATGTCAGGAATTTTTTCTTTTAATAACTTAGCAATTTGGTTAACTTTTGCTTCAGTATAAAAAACATTAGATCCAATTGGAGTCTTAAACTCAACTGAATACTTACCCTTATCTGAATTAGGAATAAACTCACCACCAATAAATGGTACTAACATAAAACTACCTAACAATATACCTAATGATATTAATAATGTAGTTTTACGATAAATTAATGACTTGCGAATAACGTTTTCATACCAAAGAGCTAAATCATCAAATAATTTCTCAAATTTATCCAAAAACTTACCAAATTTAGAGCGGCCTAGCCATCCCCCATCTTTGGGTTCATGCCAAATACTAGATAACATAGGATCAAGTGTAAAGCTAACAAATAATGAGATTAACACAGCAACTGTAACCGTAACTCCAAATTGGAAGAAAAATTTACCAATAATTCCTTGCATAAAACCAACTGGTAAAAATACAGCAACAATAGTAAGCGTTGTTGCAAATACAGCAGCACCAATTTCATTAGTACCATCAATAGCCGCTTGATAATGTGACTTACCCATATGAAGATGTCGAACAATATTCTCACGCACAACAATTGCATCATCAATCAATAAACCAATTGATAATGAAAGAGCAAGTAGTGACATCATATTAAGTGTAAAACCACATGCCCATATCACAAACAATGTACCAATCAAAGCAATTGGTAATGTTAATCCAGTAATGACAGTTGATCGCCATGACTTAAGGAATAAAAATACAATAATAATTGTAAGAAATGCCCCCTCCACCAAAGTTTCTTCAACATCTTTCAAAGACTCCTTAATCTTTTCAGATCTATCATCACTAATATACATATTAATACCAGCTGGTTTTACTTGTTCTAATTGATTTATAACTTTATGAACACCAGATGCTACATCTACCACATTTGCTTTTTCTGCAGGACGAACATCTAAACCTACTGCTCGTTTTCCGTCTACTAAAGTTAAACTATTAAATTCATCTTGGCCATCCTCAACACTTGCTACATCATGAACATGTATGGCCACACCATTACGATAAGCCACAACTATATTTGCAAACTCTTGTACTGTTTGTAGCTTACCGTTCAAGCGAACATTAATTTTTTTACTATCAGTCTGAACATCTCCAGCTGGGTAATTATTATTAGCGGCTTGTACCGCGTCAATAACATCAGTAATTGATAAACCAAGAGATTGTAGTTTATATGGTTCGACATTGATACGAACTTGCCTAGCTACTCCACCAATAATCTTTACATCGCCAACACCAGATACAGTTTGTAGCTTCTTTTTAGCAACTTGATTAACCCAATCAGTTAGTTCACGAAGCTTCATAGTCTCACTACTTAAGATGATAGACATCATAGCTTGCTGCTGCATATCTACGCGCGAGACAAGAGGCGTATCCACTTCTTTTCTAAGGCCTGCAGAAACCACAGATACCTTATCTCTGACATCTTGTACAGCTACATCTGGGTTAATACTAAGCTTGAATTCAGCTACAACAGTAGAGCTTCCATCAAATGAATAAGAGCGAATTGTTTTTATACCATTTATGGTATTTAAAGCCTCCTCCATAGGTTTAGCAATATCTGCTTCAACAACTTCTGGAGACGCACCTTTATAATTAGTGGTAATAACAACTACGGGGAATTTCACATCAGGAAACTCCTCTACCGACAATCCTTTAATTGCTACTAAACCCAATATAACCAATGCCATCATTAAAACAGTTGCTAGGTAAGGATTTTTAATAGATATTCGTGTAAGCCACATATTTATTTCTCTTATAAAGGCACTCATTTGAGAGTATAGAAATGCAGAACTCCTGTATAAACAGGAGCTCCGCTTTAGTTAGAATTATATCAGCTTTTTAAATCTTATAAAATTATTATATTTATAAAAAAATCTAAAACCCAAAGCATGAAAAATGCAAATATTTAATCCAAGTATAATTAAACTAATTATAGACCCCATTGTGGTTAATAATCTGGATTATTAACCACAAACTGAATTTGCATTAAGATTAAAATTAACATTATTAGTTACTACAGATACAATCCATGCTGATAGATTCTAAATAAGTATAACCAGTCTTTTCAAATGTACCACCGCTTATGATTGATATAGGATAACTGTAACGCTTATATGTCGTCATTAAATTTTCCTTATATTGATTAATATATATCGATATAAGATTAACTTCAAATTATTCAACTCAACTTGGCGTTGACGCTTTCCAGAGACGATGGTTGAATGATTGTTGCCATTCCTTAGAGTCACAAATAAGATCAAGATTAAAAAAAATATATACATGAGTGTATAATTTATCTGCGAAATCTTGATCTTTACTTTCATCTGAAAATAACTTAGTTAAGCAATCTAAAAAATACCTCTACAGATAGCATAAGATGGTCATCACAAACAATATCAAACCCAGAAAATCTTATGTTAATGAGCCAAGTTTACGCTAATAATACCTATACTATACTTGGAATTCAAGGTGATTCTGGTGGTGATATACCTGAACCAATATTTAATACATATACAATAAACTCTAATAACAGTAGTAATTGGGCAACGCCACACTTATTAGAAATACCAAAAAATAAACCTCTAGTTAGCATCATATCTCATTAAATACTTATTACTTCTATAAAATACCTCACAGTAATATATCGTGAGGTATTTTTTTACACTATAATTTGTTATAAAAATACCATAACTTATTTGACCATAACTTATTTGGCAATGATGCTGCTAAATATAAAATCATGCTAAAATCATAATTTAATTTAATGTATATAGATATGGGATAAAGATTAGTAAGATGAAAAAACGATTATATATTGTTGGATTTATGTTTTTATTTATTAATGGGTGTGCGAATAATGTGTTACCCACATACAGCGACCAAACTAATACCACATTATCAAAAGTATATACAGGTAATTTAAGTAGTGCGATGGATATTAATAATAATTCTGATGATATTTTATATAATATGGAATATGGCACAATTCAACGTTTGCAAAGTAACTATGTGTCAAGTAATCTATTTTTTACGAAAGCACAAAATACTATAGATTTATGGTCGGCCAATTGGCAAAGTTCAAGTCCATCAGCACAATCATTGAACGCGGTTGCCTCGGTATTTTATGAAAGTGGTACTGATTACCAACCTCGTGATTATGAAAAAGTCTTTCTAAGTACGCTTCATGCATTGAATCATTTAGGTTTAAATGATTTTGCCAATGCACGTATTGAAATTAAAAAGATGTATCAAGTTGAAGAAGCTATCCAAAATTATAATCAAGCTACTTATATCCAAGAACAAACAGCTTTTCAAAAAGAAAAATCTGGCACAGCAGCTAGTTTATATGATCAGCTTAGTGTTCAATATGACTTGAATAATAAAGTGTCTCCTCAAATTATTGCCTTAAAAAATAGCTATCAAAATGCTTTTAGTCATTATTTATCTGGTTTTGTTTTTGAAGCTTTAAATGAACCAAGCCTATCACGACCTGGATATGTTAAGGCGTTACAATTACAACCAAATAATAATTTAATTCAGCAAGATATTAAACGTTTGGATAGTAATATTAAACAAAACTCAGAAACGACTGATTTATTAATAGTACAGGAAGTTGGACATGCTCCACAGATCAAATCAAATGAGATCCATGCCCAAATTCCCAGAAATTTTGTTAGTTATGAATATGCGTCTTGTTTAGTAGGTGGTGTAACAACTCTTTTTTACCCTGTGTTAGAGAATGATACTAATAATCAAGAATTGTATTCATTTGATTTAGACGGTAAAACCATATTGCCATTGCCTATGGTCAATATTGATATGATGGCAGCACGATCATTGTATGACAATAAAAATAAAAATATGGCACAAAGTGTTGCTTTAGCTATTCGTAATATAGCCGCTGTACAGGCAAAGTGTTTATCAGATAATGCTAATAGCTTTGCTTTATTTGGTGGAACAGTAGTTACTCTTGGAGCGGTTGATATAGAAAAAGCAGATGAGAGAAATTGGAATATGTTGCCGTCAAAAGTTAATATTAATCGAGTAAATTTGCCATATGGGGTGCATACTTTTGATATTACAATTAATGGTGTAAAATATTCTAAACAAATCAATCTAACTAAGCCATACCAAATATTAGCTTACAGAATACTTGGTAATCAAGTTTACTTTGAACCACAAAAGGATATGTTTAATAAAGAGAATAACTGAATATGTGCCTTACACTAATATCTATTAAAAATCCTTACGTAGACTATTTTAATGCTGATATTAGTTATATTGAATTTAGTAGCAATTTCACGCTAGATATATCTAACATGTTAAAATTTATTCAAATAATCATACTGGAGGTCATTATGAAAAAATTAACACTCATTTTAGCTACATTGCCAATATTTGGCATGGCTTGTACAACTTTTGCTTCATTTAATGGGGTAAATAATTCATTTGTGATTGCCAAAAATCGTGATAATAATCCTGATAGACAAATTATTCAGGTTGTAAATGAACCAACTAAATATAAATATATTGCACTATCACGTCAAGACGTACCTGATTTTGTATCTGCAGGAGTTAACGAGCATAATTTAGCCGTTTTTAATGAAGTAACTATTGAATATTCAGATAAAGCAGTTGGTGGTATAGCTGATGACTTTAGTAAAGATATTTTGCAAAACTACAAAACAGTTAAAGATGTAATACCAAATATTGATAAATTAGTTAATAAATATCCAGATCCTGTTTTTTACCAAGTAACAGATGGCAAATACTTACTCTCTATCGAAGTAGCTCCCGATAAAAAATACAGTTATAATTTAACTTCAAGCGAAGCTTATGCACATACTAATAACTATCAAATAAAATCATTAATAAAAGACTACCCATATACAGAAAGTGAAAAACAACGTTTAGCGGCTAGTAGTACTCGTTATGACAGGGCTACGTTTCTTATGAAACAAAATAAAAACTTAGACCTTGCACAAATGCAGTTATTTGCATTAGATAGAAATGCGGGGAATGATGATAGTATATTTAGAACTGGTGCTATTGATAATAATCCACGAACTTCAAAAAGTCTAGCATTTTTTGGTGTATCTCAAGATAAAACTGGTAAAGCAGCAGCGACAGTTAATGCCAACTTATATAATATGGGCGAAAAATATAACTATACTTTGCTTCCTAGTTTTTGGAATCAATTTGAATCACAATTTACGATACTAAAACCAAATGCAAAATAAAAAGAAAATTCTTATACTATACACTGGTGGCACCATTGGTATGGATTACACAATCGATGGGCTAAAACCAGTTGTTGGATTATTTAACTCACAAATTCAAGCGCTAGATATACTTAGGGATGTTGATATAAGCATCAACGAATATGAGCATCTCATTGATTCATCAGAAATAAATATCTCACACTGGCAAAAAATAATTATAGACATAGCTAATAATTACGATTCTTTTGATGGATTTGTAATTATTCATGGTACAGATACAATGGCATATACTGCAAGTATATTATCATTTGCTCTACGAGGTCTTGATAAACCAGTTATTTTGACAGGATCACAATTACCATTGGTACACAGGCGTAGCGATGGTTGGAATAACGTAATTGATGCAGTAGTAGCCGCAAGTCAAGACGACCTTCATGAAGTTGCAATTGCTTTTAACAGCAAGCTCCTTAGAGGATGCCGCGCACAAAAAGTCAGTACTTATCGTTTTTTTGGATTTGACTCTGTAGATGAAGAGCCTCTTGCTGAATTTGGAATTCAAATAAATTGGTTCACTAAGCGTTGGTTTAAAGCCAATAATTTTAATCTAACTCCTATACTTCCAAAAGATATAAAAGTTTTAGACTTATCACTCCGCCCTGGATTTACCACAGAATTTATAGCTCACACACTAAATAATACCAAACTGGATGCGGTGGTGCTTCAAACATATGGCAGCGGTAATATCCCAATGCATAATACAATACTTATTGAAGCAATTAGAAGTGCTATAGCGCGTGGAGTAATCATTGTAAACATAACACAAGTGATTGAGGGACGTGTATCTGGCGATTATGCTAGTAGCTGTCTAAATGGGCTTGGAATTATTAGTGGTTGTGATATGACTATTGAAGCTACATTAGCTAAATTAACTATATTATTATCAAGTGATATAAGTCGTGAAAAAATTAAAAAACTAATTAGTAAGAATTTGGTTGGGGAATTAACAGAATGATGGGAATGAATGGCGCCTCAGGTAGGAATCGAACCTACGACCTGCGGATTAACAGTCCGTCGCTCTAACCGACTGAGCTACTGAGGCAGTACCGAATCAAGAACGTTATTATATGCGTTCTAGCAAAATTTGTCAAACATTATTTACAAAAAACTTAAAGGTAATTTTAAATTATTATGAATAACAAAAACACATCAAAAATTTACTTAGCATCAAAAAGTCCAAGACGTCGTGAATTATTAGAAATGATAAACATAAATTTTGAGATAATCTCCATTGACATACCAGAAGAAGTGCAAGATAAAGAAGATTATCTTAGCTATTCGAGAAGAATTTGTGAAGAGAAGGCAAATGCTGCAACAAAGCACGTAGTAGAAAATAATTTGCCAATATATCCTATTCTCACGGCTGACACCGAAGTTGTAATTGATGATGAGGTTTTAGGTAAACCAGAAAACTATGACGCTGCATTTAAAATGTGGCAAAAAATGCGTGGTAGAAATCATTTAGTAATTACAACCGTGACATTAAAACACGATGACTTCATGCAAACGATTAGCAATGAAAGTAAAGTATACTTTGATAACGTAAGTGATGAAGAAATACATAATTATCTAGCCACAGGCAATCATGAAGACAAGTCAGGCTCTTATGGAATTCAAAGCTATGCTGGACAATTTATTCAAAGAATAGATGGCTGTTTTTATTCCATAATGGGACTACCATTAAATACAGTTCGTAATTTACTAAAAGATCTGGAACAATATCTTGCAAAAAATTGATAAAGTAATTATATACCGCGAAAATGATTTAATTTATAGCTTTGCATACTCAAAAGAAAAACTTTACTTCACAGTTTTAGATAAAGTTGATGACCTATATTCAGAATCTATTTTACCTATAAAAATTACAAAACTAAATAAAGCTAGCCACAGCGCATTTCTAGAGTATGGTAATAAACAAACTGGATACATTAATCTACCAAAATGGCTAAAAACACAAGATGGT
>JAQUVM010000014.1 GCA_028693355.1 Burkholderiales bacterium | reverse complement strand
AATTTAGTAGAAAAAACTTTGATGAGGTTAAAGAAATACTTATAACAAAACAAGTATTATCATCAATTACTGATTATCAAACATATCAAAGTGCCCAACAACAAAATACTAGCAATAATAATGGTGGTGGAATACTTGATAGTGATAACTCATCAGCAGAACAAAAAATAGAGGATGCTACATGGGTGATTTCTCTACAAACTTTAACTAATTTGGATGCTTTAAATGTCGCTAATAACAAAAAAACTAAGTAGTTTAAATGATTTGGTTCTGACTAAGTTTGAACCTCAAATTAAACAATTACAAAAACGTTGGGAGCAATTTTTACCAAGAGAGCGCTACTTATTGATAGCTATGATAGCTGCTCTTATTGTTTCTTTGATATATTTTATTATATCTGGGCTTATCTCTTATAAAAATAATTTAGATATGATAGTTGGTAATCTAAATAAAACAGTGCTCTATACAGAACAAGCTAAGTATAAAATAAAGCAAATTTCTAAAGTTGATGCTAATAAATTTAATCAAGTGACAGTTGAACAAATAAAATCTGATATTACACAAGTAGCACAAGTAGAAAGTCCTGTTGTTTTGATTCAAGATGAACAATTGAGTATCAATATTCCAAATGGACAGTTTTCTTTAGTAATGACATTATTAGATCAATTACACCGTAGTTATGGTATTTTTCCAGATCAAGTTAATATAACTAAGCAGTCACAATCAGGTTATGTGAGTATGAATGCAATATTTTGGGTTACTAAGTAATGAAAAAAGTTAAGTTATTTATATGTGTTTTTGCTGGGATTTGCTTTGTTGGTGGTATGTTCGTTTATAAACTACCAGCTTGGTTTTTGGGTGTCCTAACTAGTAAGTATACCGATAATCGTTTACTAACTCGGGAAGAAACTGGCACATTTTGGAGTGGTAGTGCATTATTAGTTGCAAGTGACAAAGATAATAAGAGAAATATTCCACTTAAGCGTATAGATTGGCAGGTTAAACTAGGGTTTAAGCAGTTTATAGTGTTAAATGTTAAGAACTCAGGAAACCAATTGGCAACCATTAGCTTACAAAAAGATGGGGTGCATGTAGATGCTCTTAGTACTATGCTTTCTATGGAACAATTAGTTGGCTTTGCTAATAATTTATCTACTTTAGGATTATTTGGTGATGTTAGTTTAACAGGTAATCAAATTATATTGAGCAAAACTAATAAAGGTCAAATTAATGTTAATTTGGATAGTGTAGGTTCAGCAATGTCGCCTTTAAATC
This sequence comes from Burkholderiales bacterium, assembly GCA_028693355.1. GTDB lineage: Bacteria > Pseudomonadota > Gammaproteobacteria > Burkholderiales > UBA11063 > Aquella. Next base: position 36,133 of record JAQUVM010000014.1, on the reverse strand, counting down.
CATTAGGTAGCTATACTGTGACATTTAATTTAGCAAATAGCCAACTTGATGTTCAAAGTACCGGAGGTTCTATTCTTGAGGTATCTGGGAGCGGAAATGCTAAAAGTTTATCTTTAACTGCTACAGTAAAACCAGATAATCAAGACCAGCTGCTGCAATTTATGACTATGATGGGAGTTCCACAAGGCAATGGTTCATATTTGTTGAAAGTATTTTAATGGTAAATAATTTGATTTTTGGTTTTCATAGTGTTAATCCTTTAGTTTGGCAACAAGCTGAGAGTATAGAAGTTCTGTACATTGATAATAAGAGAAATGATAAGCGTGCAACAGAGCTTATAAAAATAGCAGAAGAAAAAAATATTTTAATAGAACTTGTGTCGAATAAATATTTAGATAATCTTATTAAGTCAAATAAACATCAAGGTGTTATTGCTAAACTTGCAGAGGAAATGAGTAAAGCAAAAACGTATACTTTAAAAGGCGTTTTAACTGATTTAGAAGCAAAATCTAATTCTACAATAGTTGTTTTAGATGGGATTACAGACCCACATAACTTTGGTGCAATTATTCGTACTTGTGATTGTTTTGGGGTTGATGCAGTAATTATTTCTAAAGATAATTCTGTAGGTGTTAATGCTACCGTTGCTAAAGTTTCTTCTGGTGCAATAAATAATATTCCAGTTGTTGTTGTAAATAATTTGGTGACGGCATTAGACGATATCAAAGAACATGGATATTGGATTGCTGGTACTACATTAAATGAACGTTCTGTTAGTTTGTTTGAATTTAAACCAGATAATAAAATGGTTTGGGTTATGGGTAGCGAAGGCAGTGGACTTCGTCGTTTAGTTGCCGAAACATGTGATCACTTGGTAAGTATTCCAATGTTTGGCAACACGCAATCATTAAATGTATCGGTAGCAGCTGGTGTTGTTTTATCATATAGCAAATATGCTCTTCATGTTTAGAACTTAAACGTCATTACATTTCAAAAAATATTTTTAATATATTAGTCTGCACATAGCTCTATATTTTTATTAATATTTATTGCTCAGCCAAGTGTACTAAGGTGTTAAAAATAATTAATTTTAAATCATAGGTAAAATAAGTAGGAATAAATGGATATTCAAGCACAATTATCAATTATAAAAAAGGGCGTTGAAGAACTTCTTTTGGAAGAAGAGTTAATAGCAAAATTAAAAAAAGGTCAACCATTACGTGTAAAAGCTGGTTTTGATCCAACAGCTCCAGATTTACATTTAGGTCATACAGTTTTATTAACTAAAATGCGTCAATTACAAGATTTAGGTCATCATATAATGTTTTTAATTGGTGATTTTACTGGAATGATTGGTGATCCAACGGGTAAAAACTCTACTCGTCCACCATTAACAGTTGAGCAGATAAAGATTAACGCTGAAACGTATGCTAAGCAAGTATTTAAAATTTTAGATAAAGAAAAAACAGAAGTTTGTTTTAATTCTACGTGGTTAAATGATTTAGGCGCAGCTGGAATGTTAAAGTTGGCAGCTAGCCAAACAGTTGCTCGTATGCTTGAAAGAGATGATTTTTCAAAGCGCTTTAAAGGTAATCAGCCTATTTCTATTCATGAATTTATGTATCCATTATTGCAAGGGTATGATTCTGTTGCAATGAAGGCAGATATTGAGTTAGGTGGTACAGATCAAAAATTTAACTTGCTAATGGGGCGTGAATTACAAAAGCAAAATGGACAAGCTACACAGGTAGTTTTAATGATGCCTTTACTTGAGGGATTAGATGGTGTAAATAAAATGTCTAAATCTTTAGGTAATTATATCGGTATTGCCGAGCCATCCACAGAAATATTTGGTAAAGTGATGAGTGTTTCTGATGAATTAATGTGGCGTTATTTTGATTTAGTATCATTAAAATCTGTTGAAGAAATTGAGGTGTTAAAAAAGGCTGTTGCTAATGGCGAAAACCCACGTAATGTAAAAGTACAATTAGCTATGGAAATAGTTGCTAGATTTCATGATGAAGTAGCAGCACAGTCAGCATTAGCAGATTTTGAAACTAAGTTTAAGCGTAATGAAATTCCTGAAGATTTGGAAGAACTCTCATTAGCAATTGATGGATCTACGATTGGATTATCTGCATTATTGAAACAAGCCAATTTAGTATCTAGCATGAGTGAAGGTATTCGCATGATAGATCAAGGTGGTGTAAAAATTAATGGTGAAAAAGCTACAGATAAAAATTTTACTTTCAATAAAAATGATAGCTTTGTTATACAAGTTGGTAAACGAAAGTTTGCAAAATTGATAATTTGCTAATATGATATAACGAATAATTTCTTTATAAGATATCATCATACTTTTTTAGTTTTGTGTGAATTGATGTAATTTTTAAACCGTATGGGATTAGCTCAATTGCAATTATATGCATTTGAGCTAATAATTTTAGTTTATTTTGAATTAGGTTAAGATTTTTTACTATTTTCTTCCCAGTTTTATTAATTTAAGCTAAATTGATTAATATCGAGCATGATATTAAATTTATTCCCTACATCCTATATCATAGTAAGAATCGCCGTCAAGCACTATCACTTCTTCATTATATATTTGTTTTGTGGCAAAATTAGGAAATGCTTGTTTTAGCGCTATGGTCATTTTTACACTATTTGATGGGTTTAAGAATGATTCATCTAGAAACTTACAAAGTTCGTTAATTTGCTTTGTCAATTCCTGATGAGATTCTGGATTGTTTGTATTAATTTTAATTCCTACTTTCATAAATATTTTGTCCAGTTCCCTTTCAAAATCTTTAAAAGCTTCATCTTTTTCAAGTTGATACATTAACTTATTAACTTCATTACGAATATCTTGTTGAAGGGTTGAAGCTAGCCTTTTTTGTTCTTGTGGGTTTAAGCTATTTTGAGGGTCTCTCATTGGAATAAGATATGTTTTTTCTAAAAAATTGAAAAGCTCTTGAGCTGCTTTTTTTTGATCTGTATTGGATTCTAATTTAGCAAGTATATTAGCTGCAATAATATTTTTTCTAATATCTTCGTGAGGCTTTACCATATTGTCTTTTATGGCGGTATATCCAGTAGGGTTAGTATTATTGTCTCCGTCAATTAATAAATTTAATAAGCTTTTTATGATATCATTTGCTTCATTACTAAAAGTATTTATTGAATCACCAGAGTTATTCAGATAGCTTTTAAGATTACTTGCTATATCTGGAGGTAAGCTTGAATATAATGATGATTTATCATTTTGTATTACTTCTAAAATTTTTTGAGGAACACTAGTTATACCTGATGTTTCTAATCCTTTAGCGATAATCATTGCTGTGAAATTAATTCCCACGTGAGCGACTTGCCAATAATTGTGGTGCGTAGATACTAAAATAATACTTTCTATAAAGTCGTCTATATCTGCTGGATTATTAGAAATCAAACCAGCTTTTACAAAAGGCAATGCTAACGATTTTAATGTTCCTAAAGTAATTTCACCATCAAATTCTTTACGCTGAGCTTGATTAGCTATATTTAATAAATCTATAAGCATTTGTGCTAGATTCTTTTTAGATTCTGGGGCTTTTATACTTCCTAGGTATGTAGTAAACTCAGTTAGGTATGTTTGAGCCCTTTGTTTAAGCTTAACTATTGTGCTTTGATTCGCACTCTTACGAATGGAAAAGCTTTTTATTGGAGTTTCATCGTTAATATTTATGGTTGCATGTTGTAAATGACTGATATTATCTAATATAGGTCGTTTGTTATTTGTGCTATCAAAATTAATCTGATTTAGTGCAGGATCGTAAACAATGTTATTTAGATTATTAAAGCCACTAGAGTTAGGTTTTAATAATCCGCCTTCATTATCCATTTTCTTTATAGAATCCTCACTTACACCATTCTCTTTCAGAAAATTTTTAACAGCATTGATGAATTTATTTTTTCCGTTTGGTTCTTTAATCTTCCCTAAACATCCATTTTCGAATATTGGCCCTTCATGGGTTAAATATTCGGTTAATAATTGTTTTACGTCACTCTCTGTTCCAGTTAGTAATTTTTTACTAATGAATAGTAAGGCTATCATATAAAAAGTAGAACTGGAGAACTTATTGCCTTGCTTGTTTGATTGCATGGCTTTAATTCTTTTAATGTTGGTTAAAAGGTTTTCTAATTTATTTTGTTCTTTATGTGGCAAGATTTTTACATTGTTATATATAGGTTTAATATCTTCTTCATCTTGAGCACACAATAACTTTAAAGCTATTTTTAATTCATTATCACTAATTAGTTCATTAAATTTACCTATATTATTTTCATTAAGCATGGAAGCCGCATATTTATTTAATAGTTGAGTTTTTTCCTCTGTGTTCAAGTTAGAAGTTTTTTCGAATGTTATATCGGTAATTGGCTTAATATTGACTAGATTGCTTTGATTGTCATTACAAGTAACCATATTACTTGGTTTTTGTAGAACCTTATTAGTACTAAATTTTTCATGTTTAGGTCTCTCAAGCGATGGATTTCTCAAGCTTATTATTATATCCTCAGATCTTATAATCTTCTTAGATGGCATATTATATTGTTGAAAATCCCTATTATCGTTTCTCGTTGGTATATTGCTCTTGAACACTTTATCTTTTTCGTCAAAATCTACAAGATAAGAGACTTTAGGAGTATTTTTTTCCTTAATTGATTTATCAACGCTTCGATAACTATCAAGTCTTGAGCTGGGTGATTTAGGTATCATAATTAACTTTCTTACAACAATTTCTTTTAAAAAATAATCAAGCGATAAATTTTATTCTCCAGTATAACAAAAGATATTTAGCGTTAACAATATGTAAATGGAATAGATGAAATAAAAATTGGAATAGATGCTCTCATTAATCGCACATGAAAATTAAAATGGATAAATAGAAGTAAAATTAAAATTGATTACTTAAAATTTACTTAGCTACATAAGGTTAACAGTAACTTTTTTAGGTGCTTTTTTGATGTTTGCCCATTTTGTATAGAGGATTTTTATAAATAAAGTGTAGTTATAGGGCTTGTTTGTTTGTTATAATCTATTGCTTAAAAAATAGTACATTCTATAGCTAAAAAAGGGGTTTAATGATGTCTAATTTTCGTGTGTTTGTAGAGAAGTTATCAAAATTTAATGTTGAGGCTCGTGGACTAAGAGATAGCATAAAGCAAAATTTTAATATTGACATACCAAATTTACGAGTTATTAATCTATATGATGTTTTTAATATCACCAAACAAGAGCTAGAACAAGCAAAATATATAGTTTTTTCTGAACCTACAGTAGATACTATAGTGGAGCAACTGGAAATTTCTCATGATAAGTGGTTTGCAGTTGAACCATTACCTGGACAGTATGATCAGCGCGCTGATTCTGCTTTTCAAGCTTTAAATCTCATTGGAATTAATAATCAAAGCTTACAAATTACAACTGGAAAAGTTATTATTCTTGATGAAAGTACTTCATTAGCGCAATTAGAATCTATAAAAAAATATTATATTAATCCACTAGAAAATCAAAATAAGAATTTAAATGTTTTAGACTTTAAAGTAGAAGAAGTCTCTCATGTTGATATTCCTATATATGATGGTTTTAACGAATCATCTCATGAACAATTACAAAATTTTCGTAAAAATCATGGCTTAGCTATGACTGATGCTGATTTGGAATGTATCCAAAATTATTTCAGAAGTGAAGAAAAGCGTAATCCTACAGAAACAGAAATTTGTGTATTAGATACATATTGGTCTGATCATTGCCGTCATACTACATTTGAAACATATTTAACTGATATATCTTTTACTGATGGCAAATATAAAACAGTATTTGAAAATATATTTAATCATTATCAAACTACTCGTCAAAACTATTATGGAGCAAGAATTACTGAGAAACCAGTTACATTAATGGATTTAGCTACTATTTGTGGTAAAGAAATGAAGAAACGTGGTGCATTAGATAATGTTGAAGTTTCTGATGAAATTAATGCATGCTCATTAATAATTGATATTAAAGTTGATGGTAAACCACAAAAATGGTCATTGCAATTTAAAAATGAAACACATAATCATCCTACAGAGATTGAACCATACGGTGGTGCATCAACTTGTGTAGGCGGTGCTATTCGTGATCCATTGTCAGGGCGCTCATATGTCTATCAGGCTATGCGTATTAGTGGTGCAGCTAATCCATTAGAAAAAATCTCAGATACCTTAGCAGGTAAATTACCGCAAAAAATAATTACAACTAAAGCTGCTCATGGTTTTTCTAGCTATGGTAACCAAATAGGTTTAACTACTACATTTGTTCGTGAAATTTATCATGATGGTTATAAAGCCAAACGTATGGAAGTTGGTGTAGTTGTCGCTGCGGCTCCTTACGAAAATATTCGCCGTGAAAAATCAGTTGCTGGTGATGTTATTATCTTGCTAGGTGGTCGTACCGGTCGTGATGGATGTGGTGGTGCAACAGGATCATCTAAAGAGCATGATAATAACTCAGCAAAACAATGTGGAGCTGAAGTACAAAAAGGTAATCCAGTTGTAGAGCGTAAAATTCAGCGTTTATTTAGAAATAAAGAATTAACTAGATTAATCAAGAAATGTAATGATTTTGGTGCGGGTGGCGTATCAGTTGCAATTGGCGAATTAGCAGACGGAGTACTAATTGATTTAGATAAAGTTCCAACGAAATATAATGGTTTAACAGGAACTGAGTTAGCTATTTCAGAATCACAAGAGCGTATGGCCGTGATAGTTTCACCCACAGATGTAGAAAAGTTTATTGCATTAGCTGCTGGAGAAAATTTGGAAGCTGTTAAAGTTGCAGATGTAACTGATCAAAATCGTATGACTATGCTATGGAATGGTAAAAAAATCGTAGATTTGTCAAGAGATTTTTTAAATACAAACGGTGCTAAATCATATGCTAAAGCTATGATTCATTCACCAAATGAAAATAATAAACCCAGATCAATTGTATCAAGTAATTCATTTACTGCAAACTTAAAAGAATTATTACAAAATCTAAATATAGCTTCACAGCGTGGACTGGTAGATGCTTTTGATGCAACAATTGGTGCATCAACAGTACTTATGCCTTTTGGTGGTAAATATCAACTAACTCCGACTCAAGTGTCAGCTCAATTATTACCAGTAGTTAGTGGTAGCACAGACACAGCTAGTATTGCTAGTTTTGGTTATGATGCTGATGTGTCAAGTTGGTCGCCATTCCACGGTGCTTACTTTGCTGTTATTGATTCAATTGCTAAGGTTGTGGCTTGTGGTGGTGATTTCCGTGAAATTAGATTTTCATTCCAAGAGTATTTTGAAAAGCTTTGTAGTAATTCAGAAAAATGGGGTAAACCATTTGCTGCATTACTTGGTGCATATGCAGTTCAACAAGGATTTGAATTAGCTGCAATTGGTGGTAAAGATTCAATGAGTGGCACATTTAATGATATACATGTTCCTCCTACATTAATTTCATTTGCGGTAGCACCTGCGGATGCTAATAAAATTATTAGCCCAGAGATTAAATCAACTAATGCAAATATTTATTTATATCAAGCACAAATTAATGCAGATAGCTTATGTGATCTAGCTAAATTAAAACAAGATTATTTATCAATTACTGAGCTTATCCATAGTGGAGCTATAGAAGCAGCATATGCGGTTGGTAAGGGTGGCATTGCGGAGAGCTTGTTTTTAATGTCAATTGGTAATAAAATTGGTACAGAAATACAGTCTGCAAATGATTTATTTGATATTAATTATGGTAGTTTGATTTTAGTTACTAAAGATGAATTAAAATCAGATTTATTACAAAAAATTGCAACTACAAATGATAGTGAGAATATTTCATTTAGTGGTGAAAGTATTTCTCTAAGTGAATTAGTAACACTATGGGATAGTAAGTTATTATCTGTATTCCCATTAACAAAAGAATCTACTAATAAAGAAATTAATTTACCTTTTGCAAAAAAATCATGTAACTCTACTTCAAGCGCTAGCTTTACAAAACCTCGTGTTATTGTACCGGTATTTCCTGGTACAAATAGTGAGTACGATACGATTAAAGCATTTGAATTAGCTGGAGCAGAAGCTCATAGTATGGTATTTCGTAATTTATCAGCAACACAGATTGACGAGTCAATTAATGAATTAGTTGCAAATATAAATAAATCACAAATACTAATGTTGCCAGGTGGATTTAGTGCTGGTGATGAGCCAGATGGATCAGCAAAATTTATAGCTGCAATATTAAGAAATAACCAAGTAAAAGATGCAGTACATGATTTACTTGATCGTGATGGTTTAATTTTAGGGATATGTAATGGCTTCCAAGCATTAGTTAAATCTGGTTTATTACCATATGGTGAAATTCGTGATTTAGATAACTCTTCTCCAACATTGACTTATAATTTAATAGGTCGTCATATATCACGTGTTGTACCAACTAAGATTGTAAGTACTATGTCACCATGGCTAAGCTCATTTAATATAGATGATATTCATAATGTAGCTATGTCACATGGTGAGGGGCGTTTTGTAATTAGTAATGAATTAGCAGAAGAGTTAGCTACAAATGGGCAAATTGCTAGTCAGTACGCTGATCTGAGTGGACTGGCTACAGCGGATAGTTATTTTAACCCAAATGGTTCGGATTTTGCTATTGAAGCTATTACATCCGCAGATGGGCGAATTTTAGGTAAGATGGGGCATTCTGAACGTAAAGGTAAACATTTATATAAAAATATTCCAGATTTAAATAGTCAGGATATATTTGTAAATGGTGTAAACTATTTTAAATAAGCAATGGCAAAAATTATAAATCAATCTGTGCTTAAAATAGATAATCATAATGAAGATATTTTATTGCAAGAAGCGCAGAAAATATTTAATCAGTTGATTAATGATATTGCAAAAAAGCATCAAAATCTAAAAGATCTAGATGCTGCAATAGCAAAGTTTAGAATTGGATATTTTGAGAAAATTATTCCTTTAGAATCTAAAAGAACTAATTTGTTAAAAAACTTAATTCCATTAATAGATGCTAATTTTGATGATAGAATATTTAATAATTCAGATCGTAAAAAAATGTGCGATATTATTGAAGAGTTAATGTCTGGATTTGATGATAAGTATATAGATGATGAATTAAAAGATATATTTGCACGTAGGGTTGGAGTAAATTTTGATTTTTATATCAAAAATATGAAAACTGAAAATTTGGATATGCTAGCCGATGCTGCTATGGGGTCTAGTATCCACAAAGAGCATAAAAAAACAAAACGTAAGAAAAGTGTAGTTATACCTGAAGAAAATGAAGATGCTAAAAATAAATCTCTAAAAGATATATATCGTCAGCTAGCTAAAGAACTTCATCCAGATAGGTTATCTCATGATGAAGACGGTATCTATAAGAGCGAGTTAATGAAGCAAGTTAATGTTGCTTATGAAAAACAAGATTTAATTACGTTACTTGAGGTTCAATTAAAAATTGAACAAGCTGATCAAAAGGATATAAATAGTTTAGCATTTGAAAAGTTACAACATTTTAACGCGATACTAAAAAAGCAATTAAGTGAAGCTGATAATGAATTGAATAGTTTAACTAAAAATTTCTCAGCAGAATTTCCTTATTTTGACCACTATATGCTAAATGCTAAAAAAATTTTAAAAGAGTTAAAGTCAAACGTAACTAATGCAAAACTTATGCTGGAGATGCTTGAGGTACAATTTTTACGATGGAGTACAGATTTTAGTAGTTTTCGTGAATACCTCCGTCAAACTGCGTAAAGCTGAATTAAAAGTTAATATTGTTAATACAATGAAACTGATGAATATTTAAAATGGATTGTATAATTAATTTACCAAAAGGGAAATATTGTGGAAAAAAGAGAGTTTTTATACGAAGGTAAAGCTAAACAGGTTTATGCAACGGATAATCCTGATTTAATTATTATTCGTTACAAAGATGATGCAACAGCATTTAATAACCTAAAAAAAGGTACTATTAATGCTAAAGGTGAAATTAATAATAAAATTACTGAGCGCTTATTTACACTACTTCAAGAAAAAGGTGTAAAAACACATTTTCATAAGCAATTAAATGACCGTGAACAATTATGTGAAAAAGTTACGATTATTCCTTTAGAGGTTATTGTACGTAATCTTATTGCTGGCTCTATGGCTAAGCGTTTGAATATTACAGAAGGTACTAAACCATCAAATATGGTAACTGAATTATCATATAAAGATGATGCATTGGGTGATCCTTTGATTAATGATCATCATGCTGTGGCATTGGGTGCTGCAACTTATGAAGAGTTAGAACAAATTCGTAATGAAGCATTAAAAATTAATGAAATATTAAAAGAGTTTTTTGCCGCACGTAACCTTACTTTAGTTGACTTTAAAATTGAATTTGGTAAAACAAATAAAGGTGAGATTATCCTTGCGGATGAAATTAGCCCAGATACTTGTCGTTTATGGGATAGTGAGACTAATGAAAAGCTTGATAAAGATCGTTTCCGTCGCGACTTAGGTGGGGTAGAGGAAGCCTACCAAGAAGTCCTAAAACGGATACTAGTGTAATACATCGCAATAACTGTGTTGAAATACATCTCGTGTACAAGACAGTACACGTTGATATATTTCGCCTTATTCTTGCTTTGTATTTTATTTATCTGTTTAGGTGATTTAATTAAGTTATATTATTGAATTATTTATTAATTATAACTATTTGCGTAGTAATTGTGTTTATAAAAAAATTATAACAAATCTTTGAGAGAAAAATGAAAAAAATTATCCCGCTAAAAGAAATTCCAACTGATTATAATACATCAGATAAAATGGAAGAAGAATGTGGTGTGTTTGCGGTTTATAATAAAGATAATGTTGAAAATATTGCAAATTTAGCTTATTGTGGTTTATTTGCTCTTCAACATCGAGGTCAAGAGAGTGCTGGTATTACTCTTTTGAATGATGGCTATATTGAAACTATCAAGGGTATGGGATTAGTATCAGAGGTATTTGATCAAGATCAATTATCTACTAAGGTTGGTAATGCTGTTATCGCTCATGTGCGCTATTCTACAACCGGTAGTTCTACACTAGCTAATGCTCAGCCATTATCAGCTCGTTCTATATTAGGTGATATTGCTTTAGCACATAATGGTAATTTGGTAAATGCAAATCGTTTACGTCATCAAATGGAATTAGAGGGAAATGTTTTCCAAAGCTCTAGTGATAGTGAAGTTATTTTAAATATGATTGCTCGTCGCTCTAAAATGGGTATTGAAGAAGCTGTTAAAGATACATGTAACGTTGTTAGTGGTGGTTATGCGATTGTTATGCTAATTGCGCGTAAATTGGTTGCTGTGCGTGATCCTTTAGGTATTCGCCCATTATGTATTGGTAAAATCCATGAAACAGGTACTTATATACTTGCCTCTGAGAGCTGTGCTTTAGATATTGCTGGTGCTGAATTAATCAGAGATGTTAACCCTGGTGAGATGATCGTAATTGATGAAAACGGTCTACATTCAAGTTACTATATTCAAGAGAAAAAACGTGCATCGTGTTCTTTTGAATATATTTATTTTGCGCGTCCTGATTCTATTTTAGACGGTCAAGATGTTTATCATGTACGTGGCACTGCTGGTCGGTATTTGGCTCGTCAAGGTAAGGTTGATGCTGATGTGGTAATTGGTGTTCCTGATTCTGGGATTGTAGCTGCAATTGGCTATTCAGAAGAAAGTGGTATTCCTTACTCTATGGGGCTGGTACGTAGCAAATATATGGGAAGAAGTTTTATTTTACCAACTCAGCAATTACGTGAGCAAGCAGTTAAATTAAAATTAAATCCTATGCGTCAAGTGGTAAGTGGTAAACGTATTGTTTTGGTTGATGATTCTTTAGTTCGCGGAACTACTGCTAAAAAACTAATTAAATTAATGCGTGATGCTGGAGCTACTGAAGTTCATTTTAGATTAGCTTCTCCAATGGTTAAAAGTGAATGTTTCTTTGGGGTAGATATTTCTAGTAAAGAAGAATTAATTGCTAGTAAAATGAATATTGAGCAAATGTGTAAAGAAGTTGGTGCTGATTCATTAGATTTTTTAAGCATAGAAAATCAACGTGAAATTTTAGGCGGCGATGGATTTTGCGAAGGTTGTTTTACTGGTAGCTATCCGATTAATGATGTGGAACCTATTGTGCATGAAGATCATGTACAAGGTATGTTAGACTTTGAATAGTTATTTTATTTTTAAAATAGTTAATTATTAAAGTAAATATAATTTTTATGCTTAAAGTTTACGAATAAATATTTTGTAGATTTTAAAAAGCTAATTTGATAAAAACTCGCTTTGCTCAAACAGTTATTAAATTTACGCTTTTATAAAACAAAATCTAATATTCTCTAACATGCGCAGAAAAATTATATATTACTTAATATTTAAATAATTTTATTATAATAAAAATAAAATATTGTGAATTTGTTTGAGATGGAAGAAAAAATGATTACATACAAAAGTGCTGGTGTTGATAAAGAAGAAGGTTATAAAAGCGTTGGTTTAATCAAAGACATGGTTAAACGTACATACTCTAAAAATGTACTAACTGAACTAGGTAGCTTTGGTGCTTTATATGAGCTTGGTAAATATAATAACCCAGTTTTAGTATCAGGCACTGATGGTGTTGGTACTAAATTAAAAATAGCTTTTGAAATGAATAAATATGACACAATTGGCATTGATTGTGTGGCTATGTGTGTAAATGATATTTTATGTCATGGTGCAAAGCCAATTTTTTTCTTAGATTATTTAGCTTGCGGTAAATTAGATGCTGAGGTTGCAGCACAAATCGTAGGTGGAATTACCGATGGCTGTATGCAATCTTATGCTGCATTAGTTGGTGGTGAAACTGCGGAGATGCCAGGTTTTTACGAACCAGGTGAATATGATATAGCTGGATTTGCTGTTGGTGTGGTTGAAAAAGAAGATATTATAACTGGCGATAAAATTGAAGTTGGTGATGTAGTTATTGCATTACCATCTAGTGGAGTTCATAGCAATGGATTTTCATTGGTGCGTAAATTAATTACTGATTTTAATACTGAGTTTAATGGTGAGTCTATGGGTTCTACATTATTAGAACCTACACGTATTTATGTAAAACCTGTTTTAAAATTACTTGAATCTGTAACTGTAAAAGGTATGGCACATATTACAGGTGGTGGGTTAATTGAAAATTTACCACGTATTATTCCAGATGGCTTATGTGCGGACATAGATACTAAAGATGTACGTGTTTTACCAATTTTTGAACATATTAATAAATTAGGTGTTGACCGTATGGAAATGTTTGGTACATTTAATATGGGAGTTGGTTTCTGTATCGTAGTTAAAAAAGAAGATGTAGAAAAAACTATTGCTGTTTTAGCTGAAAATGGTGAAGATGCTTATGTGATTGGTACAATGATAGCTGGAACAGAAAAAATATGCTTAAAATAGTAGTATTAGTTTCAGGTGGTGGAACTAATTTACAAGCAATTATTGATGCAATTAGTAATCATATATTAGATGCTAAAATAGAATCAGTAATTGCTGATCGTGAATGCTATGGTTTAGAGCGAGCTCGCTTAGCTGGTATTCCAGAATACTTAGTTGATCGTAAAGTAGAAAAACAGAATCTTTGTACTAAAGTTGATGAACTAATTTCTCCAGATTGTGACTTGATTGTCTTAGCTGGATTTTTATCAATTTTAGACAGTGGTTTTATAGCAGCTTGGCAAGGTAAAATTATTAATATTCACCCATCATTATTACCAAAATTTGGTGGTAGTGGGATGTGGGGAATGAATGTACATAGAGCCGTAGTCGCAGCAGGTGAAATAAAGTCAGGATGTACTGTTCACTATGTAGTGGATGAGATAGATGGCGGTGATATTATTTTGCAAACGGAAGTTCCAGTACTAGCAAGTGATAAACCAGAAGATGTACAAAAAAGAGTATTATCTGTAGAACATTCAACATTGGTTGCAGCGATAAAAAATTTAATAAAATAGGGTAGAAAATGAAAAGAGCATTGATTAGTGTATTTGATAAAACAGGAATCTTAGATTTTGCTAAATTTTTGATTAGCAAAGAGATTGAAATTATTTCGACAGGTGGAACGTATAAATATTTGCAAGATAATGGTGTAAAGGTTATTGATATTAGTGAAGTTACTAATTTTCCAGAAATGCTTGATGGGCGTGTGAAAACATTGCATCCAAATGTTCATGGTGGTATTTTAGCTGTCCGTGATAATCCAGTACATATGGATACAATTGCTAAACATGATATTGAAACAATCGATATTGTTATTGTCAATTTATATCCGTTTTTTAATGAAGTAGTAAAAGATATTTCTTTTGAAGAAAAAGTTGAGTTTATTGATATTGGTGGACCAACTATGCTTCGCTCAGCTGCTAAAGCATTTAAAGATGTGATTGTAATTAGTGATGTTACGGATTATGATGTTGTTCAAAATGAATTAACTGAAGCAAATAAAGTTAGCTTTGAAACACGTAAAAAATTAGCAGGTAAAGTATTTAATTTAACTTCGGCTTATGATGCCGCAATTAGTCAATTTTTATTAGGTGATGAAGAGTTTCCAACGTATTTAAATATGTCTTACAAAAAAGTATCTGATTTACGTTATGGTGAAAATCCACATCAGACAGCTGCTTATTATGTAGCAACTACACAAAGTGGTGTATTAAAAGATTTTGAACAGTTACATGGCAAAGAATTATCATTTAATAATATTCGTGATATGGATCTTGCATGGAAAGTTGTCGCAGAATTTAGCGAAGTAGCTAGCTGTGGCGTAAAACACTCAACCCCATGTGGTGTTGCTATTGGTAATGATGTTTATGATGCTTATAGTAAAATGCATTCTTCTGACCCTGTATCTATTTTTGGTGGAATTGTAGCAGTTAATTCAACTATTGATCTTGCAACAGCTAAAGAAATGAATAATACATTTCTTGAGATAGTAATGGCACCTGATTTTACTGCTGATGCATTGCTTGAATTACAAACTAAGAAAAATTTAAGAGTTATAAAAATTAAAACAATTAAACCTCAAGGTAAGTTTGAGTATGTAACTGTAGATGGTGGAATGTTGATTCAAGGTGCAGATGATAAATTTGCTGATGGATTAAAGGTTGTGACCCAAAATAAACCTAAAGATAAAGATGCTGATGATTTAACTATGGCTATGAAAGTAGTAAAACATGTTAAATCAAATGCTATTGTAGTTGCCAAGAATGGGGTAGCTAAAGGTATTGGTGCTGGACAAACCAACCGTATTTGGGCAACAGTTCATGCTATTGAGCGAGCTAAAGATGGTGGTGTATTAGCTTCTGATGCATTCTTTCCGTTTAGAGACTGTGTTGATGAGTGTGCTAAAGCAGGGATAAAAGCAATAATTCAACCAGGTGGCTCTCTGCGTGATCAAGAATCTATTGATGCTTGTGATGAGCATGGTATTAGTATGATATTTAGCGGCATTCGCCACTTTAAACACTAAAAAGGTGAAGAAAATGGGATTAGATGTAAAAATAGATGAAACCGGGCAAAAATACGTTGAAGTCGATGTAACTGGCTATGAATTAATTAATAATCCAATTTTAAATAAAGGTCGCTCTTTTACAGCTGAAGAGCGCGTGTTATTTAAATTAAGAGGATTAGTTCCTCCCGCATATTTAACGTTAGATGAAATTGTTGATAAAAATTATCAAATAGTTGTAAATAGCCCGAATGACTTAGAAAGGCATATATTCTTACGTAATTTGCAAGATCGTAATGAAACTTTATTTTATGCTTTATTAAATAAGTATATTGAAGAAATTATGCCTTTAGTCTACACACCAACAGTTGGCGTTGCATGCCAGTTATTTGGGCGTATATATCGTCGAGCACGTGGGATATTTATTAGCTATCCTAATCGTGACTGTATTGAAGAAATCTTAGACCATCTTCAATTTGATGATACCGAAGTAATTGTTGTATCTGATGGAGAGCGTATTTTAGGGCTGGGAGACCAAGGTGCTGGTGGTATGGGTATCCCAATTGGAAAACTATCACTTTATACGGGATGTGCTGGTATTGCACCGAGTAAAACATTACCTATTGTTTTAGATGTGGGTACTGATAATGAAGATTTATTAAATGATCCTTTATATTTAGGTTGGCGCCATAACCGTGTACGTGGTAAAGATTATGATGATTTTGTGGATGGATTTGTAAAGGCTATTAAGAAGCGTTTTCCAAATGTTTTACTACAATGGGAAGATTTTGCACAAAATAACGCATTAAAACTACTAAATCGATATAAAGATGAGTTATGTACGTTTAATGATGATATTCAAGGTACCGCTTCAATTGTGGTTGGAGCACTCCTTGCAGCAAGTAATGCTTCAGGGGTACCATTGACTCAGCAGAAAATTATTGTGGTTGGAGCAGGATCAGCTGGTGTTGGAATTTCTAATCTAATATTAGATGCAATGGTTGAAGATGGATTATCTAAAGATGATGCATATAAAGCATTTTATTTGGTAGATAGAAACGGGCTTATTACAGATAATATAGCAAGCTTAGATTTTCAAGCTCCATTTAGTCGCGAATCTAGCGATGTTGCTAGTTGGAGTGTTATTGATAATGAAAATATTACATTATTAGAGACAGTACAAAATTCTAAAGCAACCATGATTATTGGTGTAAGTGCGCAAGGTGGTATCTTTACTCGTGAAATTATTGAAGCTTTAGCTATCAATACTGAAAGACCTATAGTATTTCCTTTATCTAATCCTACACAAAAAGCAGAGGCTAATCCTCATGATGTTTTAGATTGGACTAATGGTAAAGCTATAGTTGGTACTGGCACTGCGTTTCCTATGTATAATGATGGTAGTTCATTACGTCGTATTGATCAGGTTAATAACTCGTATATATTCCCAGGTTTAGGTCTTGGTGTACGCGTAGTTAAAAGTAAACGTGTAACTGACAGAATGTTTCTAGTTGCTGCTCGTGCCTTGGCTGATATATCGCCATCTAAATTAGATAGTAAAGCTAATCTTTTACCTTCATTAAAAGAGGTAAGGTCAGTATCTCGTTACATTGCTTTTGCTGTAGCTAAAGAAGCGATTGCTGCGGGTCTGACTGAGTATAAAGAAATCTCAGATAGAGCATTAAATCAATTATTAGATGATTATATATGGAGCCCTGTGTATTTGCCATATAGGCCAAAAATTTCTTGATCATTTTAATTATTAATTAATAAAAATGCACTACTTGTTAGTGCATTTTTATGTTAAATGTCTACACAAATGACGTCAGCATCATATCTATAGTTGTTGCATGATTTAATTTGTATTTCAGTGTGTTATGCTTCTTTTTATTCATGTTTGATAGTTTGATTTTACTATCAAATTCATTATTCCAATATTAATGCTGTCTATTCCATTTTGTTATTGTTAGGTGTAATCCTATCTTGTATAATGACTTTATAATAAATAAATTTTGCTTAGTATTATACAGGTTTTATTTGTACGAATTTCTAATTAATGGCATTTTATAAATAATGGGAGTTATGTCATGATGGATAATATATTTAAGGTTATACCTAATTGTTTAGGAAAATTAAACAATTTTAGATCAGAATCTACTGAATCTAAAAAAAATATAGAATCAGCTTTTTTAAAGTCAAAAAGACAGTCTCAATATTTTCAAGAACCACCAATAAATTTTACTCAGTTAGTTAAGGGGCGAGAGATATTATCTGAAGATTTGGATGGCAAGCATGGCTCTAACATGGCTAACCAAGCTATACATAATTTAAATAATGATCTCCAAGAGCTTTCTCTACCTGAACTGGATCAAATTAGTAATAAATTTACTGTACATGGATTAGAAAATCTTAACTTAGATGGCCTACGCAAAAAGTATCATGATATAGAAAAAAATAATCATATGGATCAAGATCAAAAGCAAATTCAAAAAGATAATATAATTAAGGATGTAGCAGTATATGTAGGAACAATGATTCCTAAAATGAAATATACACAAGATAAATTTATAAACCTAATAGATGAAGCCATAAGTAAATATAAGCAATTATATCCTAATTCTAATATTAGGTCTAAATTCCCAAATTCATTAAAAGATAAAATGCGAATTGCACAAAAAATCTTAGAAGGTACAGATCTTAATAAGTTAGATGATTTAGTACGGGGAACGATTATAGCTCCACTTGACGAACAAGCTAATTTTATTAAGTTTTTGAATAAAGACCAAGGTCTTACTTTAGTAATGAAAAATCGTATTTATAAGCAAACATCTATGGGATTTGGTGATGTAAAATGTGGAATTTTTTTAAATAAATATAATTGTGAATTATTATTTAACTCTCCGATTATGGATATTGTAAAAGGTTCAGCAGTATCACATAAAATATATGAATATATTGGAGTTATGCCAGAATCATCAACAAAAGATCAATATAAACAATCTGCTGCGTTTGTGCTTAATAATTTAGAAGTAAAATCTTTAAGATTTGAGCATATAAAAATGAATGAATTTGGAAAAGAGCAATATATTAAAGATATAATTCCTTTTATAGAGAATATGTTTAAAAAATTAGATATTAATAATGAAAAAGAAAAAGATATCAAATTTACAAAACTTACATTAACACAGAAAATAGAGCATGTCGAGAGTTTAATGGACATAAGCAATGCTTTTGGAACTGCAATATTATATGGTTTCATTTCGCAAGATATTCGTAATTTTGCTATTACCATGATGGCAAATAATTCTGAATATAAAAAATTTATTTATAATCATCTTAATTATGTACCTCATGAAAATTATACAGTTAAAACAAAGCTTAGTACATTATCACTCCTAGCAAAAATGTTAGAAACAGATAATAATCGAACATCATCTCAAGAAAAATATTTTTCAAAAGATGAAGATAAAAGAGATGAGTTCGGTGATAGTTATGCTGTTAAATATAGTTTAGTAAATAAAGCAGGTAATTATCGTAAGTTTGAAAGCTAGTCTATAATCAAACTATGCGAACTTAACAAAACTAACGAAGACATTTATTGTAGCCATTCAGATGCCTGATGTGTCCATAGAATATTCGAATTCGAATGCTCTATGGAGTTTCTATATACTGCTCATAAAACAGTGAGTATAGGTTATTTTTTGTAAGATTTATTATAGTTAGTTATTATAATTAAATAATTTTGCAACTATTGCATCTATACTATACTCCATGTAATAATTTAATTCCTGATTCATTATTTGTAAAATAAAAATTGTTATTTACCATTTTACTAGTAATAGTACCTGTTGATTGAAATACATTTGCTGATTTAAAGCAAGCATCGTCATCATTGCTTTTTATATTAAAACTATTGTCAGATTTTTGAGTTAGTGTAACAATGCATGTACCAACAGATGCTTGATAATTTTTTGGAGATGTATAATTTAAGGTAAGTGGATTAATTAAAACACCACCTTGTTCATTGATACCATACCCATCGCTAAAATATTTTTCACGTGATGTTACTGATAAAATGGTTATATTTGATTCTATATTATCTGTCATAATATGAACTAAATAGCTACCTTTATTTATATCTGTTATAGCTTTGTCATTATCAGCATAAAACCCGCTTGACAAGTTATCTGCATTAGCTAAGATTGGTAAAATAAGTAACGAATAGATTAATAATTTTTTCATAATACTTTCCTTTTATTATGCTAAATTTAATGATATTAATAGCAAATTTGTGATTTTTAAATTATGCTATAGTTAATCTCAAATCAATTGAGAATATTTGATAAACGACGCAGCCTATTAAATATAGATCATGTGTTATCAATTGAAAGTGAGTTAGCTATACAATCATAGCAATATTTTTATGACGGTATATATTATATGAAAAATGATCTATCTGATGATAGTTTTTTGCAAAAAGTAGTTGAGTTATTTAACTTGGTTTATATGAATGATGCAGTTTTGTTAATTGATGCAAAAGGGATTATCTTACATGCTGGTGATAAGATAAAAGAAATAGTTAATCTTGATGCTAAAACACTGATTAGTAAAAATCATTTAGAAGTTTTACCTATTCCAGTAGAAAACATACCTAATATTATGAAGTCGATAGATTATGTTTTTGAATCCAAAAAATCGTATGAATTCTTATCTATTAATTTAAATCACAATATAGATCATATTGTATTACATTGTGTGCAAAAGCCTATTATAAATCCATTTACACATAATGTAGTTGCCTTTAGCGTTGAATCCAAAAAATTACCATTTCATATATATTTAAATAATTTTTCATTATATTTGAATGAACAGTTATTAAATAAACATAGTATAGATAAAACGCATAAAGATAGTCTATTTACTCTAAGAGAGCATGAGATATCCTTTTTGTCATTTTATTTTAAAACAGCTAAAAAAATAGCTTTGGTTTTATCTAGAATATATGACAAACAGATTTCTGATAAAACTATCAGCAATATAATCAGTAGCCAAATTTATGCAAAACTTGGTGTGTACGGTCAAGAAGCTATGTTAGAAAAGCTACATTCATTAGGTTACCAACAAAAAATACCTAGTTCATTTTTATCCAATATGTATATAGAGCTGACTTAGCCATTATGGGAAATTTTCCTATATCAATTATTGTGTAATTATATATAAAATCCTATCTATAGTTAACACAGTTATTATGTATGTGATAATTGTTTGAACACATATATTCTGGGGTTATATATTTTAGTTTATACAAAGGTATAGGGAAATGAAATCATCTAAAAATTTATACGTTTTTATTTTATCATTACTGATTTCTTATGGTTCTATCGGCGCTGTATGTTTTACACCTGGTTTGCCAAAGATTGCAGAATATTTTGCAGTGAATGATCAAGTCGCAGAATTTACAATTTCATGGTATTTGCTTGGATATGCAATTGGGCAGTTAATATACGGCCCTTTAGTCAATAGGTTTGGAAATAAAAATACAATTGTTTTTGCTGCTCTTCTTGCTATTTTAGGTTGTGTTGGTTCGATTGTTTCTTATTA
This sequence comes from Burkholderiales bacterium, assembly GCA_028693355.1. Taxonomy (GTDB): domain Bacteria; phylum Pseudomonadota; class Gammaproteobacteria; order Burkholderiales; family UBA11063; genus Aquella. Next base: position 14,938 of record JAQUVM010000014.1, on the reverse strand, counting down.
TACAAAATCATTTGATTTATTATTGCTTTCTCGAGTAATTATGGCATTAGGTGCTGCGTCTGGCTTAAAGATGACCTTTACATTATCGAGTAAATTATTTGATGTAAAAGATAGTGCTAGGGTTTTGGGTTTATTAACGATGGCTTTTGCTATTACCCCCGGTCTTGGTGTGTTCTTAGGCGGTATATTGGTTAATTCATATGGTTGGGTTGCACCTTTCTATTTAATGATATTTTATTCTTTAGCAATAATATATTTAAATAGATTTTTACCAATGGTTTATAAAGCAGATCAATCAATAAAATTTTCGATAGTAGAAATTTTAAGAAATTATATGCACCAAATTAAAGATTCTAATGTGATTATAGGTGGCGCTTTATTGGGTATGGGTAGTTGTTTTGTTTATGTATTTGCAACTTTATCACCATTTATTGCAATAAAAATTATGGGTTTAAAACCTCAAGATTATGGAATGTATAATTTCATACCATCTATTGGTATTTTACTAGGGTCGCTAAGCTCTAATTATGTAGGGCAAAAATATACACCTAAACTTTCACTAAAACTTGGTGTTTTAATTACGACTTTGGGGACGCTAATTTTATTTGCTTGTATGTCTTTGCATAATGCACCATTATATATGTTTGTACCAATGATAATGGTTTACTATGGTTTATCATTTATTTTTGGAAATAGTGCTGCATTAGCGTTACATCAAGTAAAAGATACAAGTAATGCTTCAGCGGTAATGAGCTTTATAAATATGGGTTCTGCTGTTGTTGCTGTGATGATACTAACAAATTTTGCTATAACGCAATCACTTGTTTTACCTGTAATATATGTGATACTAAGTATTATAACAATTACTTTATGCTCAGTTTTAATATTGAAAAGAAAGTAAATAAATAGTTATAAAGTTAAAATATCTCTTTAATATAGCGCCATAGAAATAAACTTCTCATGGCGCTATTTTTATCTTAACTTTTGTAAAACATGAGTATGTGTAAAAATGTTATTTCTATAGTTTAATTATTTAGTTAATCTGTTGTTATATATTAAAAGGTTAATTTTATGGTAAAATTTGCCTGATTTTTTAAGGATTTAATCATGAAAAATATAAAATATATTTTTATTATGCTAATTGTATTATTATCCAAAATATCTTTTGCCGATGGTGTTTCTACTATGTACTCTACAAACCCTCAGCTAAATAATATTAATGAATCATCAAATAGTTTGCCTAACACAGGCTTTCAGCTTGGTTGGTACGGTCATTTATCTGATGAAACATATATTAAACTAATTGGAGTTGGGCAAAATTTAGGCTTAAGTATTTTATTTAATACTCGTGGGCTTGATTGTCCAATAAATAATTACTTATTATTTAAAAAATCCCCTAAAAAAACCAATACATATAAGTATGCAGTCGGTAATGGTTGTGTGGCAACTATTACTACCAAACCAAGCAAACAGAGTTTTACTATGAGTGTAAATAGCTTATCAAAATGTTTTGCAGAATATACTTACCAACACTTTTGTGATGGTAATATGGATATGACATACGTCAATGAAAAGACGGCAATGAATTTTATTGGTCCTGAATTTGTTTATCAAAAAGACCAAGATGACAATAATTATGACTATAATGATGATTAATAATACATAAACTATGGGAAGAGTATTTCTATCTTAAATTAGAAATACTTTGAGAGATGACAAGATATATTATGAATGTGAGAGATTTAATATGAAAATTTTAATTACTGGTAAGGGTGGACGTGAGCATGCTTTAGCATGGAAATTTGCACAAAATAATGATGTAACGCAGATTTTTATTGCTGAGGGTAATCCAGCTTGCGAGCTAGTTGCTAAAGTAAAGTGTGTTAAATTAAAAACCATTGATGAATTATTAGAGTTTGCATTAGCTGAACAAATTGGTTTAACTTTTGTCGGTAGTGAAGATTTATTAGTTGCTGGAATTGTGGATATATTTGAAGACAACAATCTTAGAATATTTGGACCAAATAAATTAGCAGCTGCGCTTGAGGGTAGCAAGGTTATAGCTTAAGACTTTATGCAAAAACATGGAGTAAAAACAGCTAAATATCAAAATTTTTATAATTATGATGATGCTGTTAAATATCTCGATGAGGTAAATTATCCAGTAGTAGTAAAGGCAAGTGGACTTGCAGCTGGTAAAGGTGTAATTATTGCACAATCTTATGAAGAGGCAAATACGGCATTGAAAGAAATGTTTATTGATAAAGTATTTGGTGATTCTGGGCTTGAAGTTGTGATTGAAGAATTTTTAGTAGGTGTAGAAGCATCAATTTTATCTTTTACTGATAGTAAAGTTATTGTGCCATTTATTAGTGCTAAAGATCATAAAAAAATAGGCGATGGTGAGACTGGTTTGAATACTGGTGGCATGGGTGTGATTGCACCAAATCCGTATGTAACTCCAGAAGTTAATCAAGCTTTTATTAGTGATATAATGGAACCAACTTTACGTGGTTTACAAGCCGAAAATATGGATTTTGCTGGTGTAATATTTTTTGGTGTTATGATTACAGATAATGGTGTATATTTGCTTGAGTATAATATGCGTATGGGAGATCCAGAAACAGAGGCTGTATTACCGCTTATGAAAAGCGATCTACTTGAAATAGTTAATTTAGCCATTGATAGAAAATTGTCAGAAGCTCGTATTGAATGGAATTCTGGTGCTACTTGTTGTGTAGTATTAGCATCAGGTGGCTATCCAGAAAAATTCCCTACCGGAATTGTGATTAATGGTATTAAAGATTTTCATAGTGATTCTTGTGAATTATTTGCAGCTGGAGTAGCTAAAGTTGGTGATGATTTTGTAACTTCAGGTGGTCGAGTAATTAATATAGTTGGTCACGGGAGTAATTTAGATGAAGCACGTAAAATTGCTTATCAAGAATTAAATAAAATTCAGTTCGCTGGAGCTTATTGTCGCCAAGATATTGGAATTGTTAACTAACGTATTTTTAGTGGGCTTTAGTTTTTTACAAAAAATTTACTAAGTTTATTAATGATAATAGAGTGATGATTTCTAATGCTGGATGATATGGTGATGATGAACAGATATTAAATGAATCTACTCCATACAAAGTGATGAAAGTAGATGTTTCAAAAGTACGAAATAAGAAACTAAATTCATATTATTATTTTGATGAAGATAGTTTTATGATTAATGGAGCAATTAATGAAGCAAGAAAGCCATCTACGCAGGAAATTCATTCTAATACAATAGTCATGAACCATTCAGTATATTGTTTTATTGAAAGCCCATTAGAATTGACGGGTGGTTACGCAGGATTTGTATCATTTAATGGTATCGAACAAAAACAATGTGAAAATGTAGATAAGAAAAAATGTTTAATTAACACTAATTTTGGTTTTACTCATGATGAAAAGATGATATTAACTATAAATCAACAGAATTATCAGATTAATTTCTTATGCGACCACAATTAATGAGTATTGCTTACTCCAGAAATTATAGAGTAAAATCTATTTTTTTGATCTAAATTAATTATATTGTGTAATGTATAATTAATTTTTGACATAAATATTGGCCCATCGTATACAAGAGTATGGTATTCTCCAAATTCACCACATGGGTCGATATTGCATTGTTGTTTAATTATTTTAAGATTCAAGTCTGCAGTAAGCAGACTGATATTCATAAAATTTGTATCAACATTAATTATTATAGCTTTAAATCCAGAGTTAAAAAAATCTTCAATAAGCTTTGCTCCACTAATTCCCCATAGTGGAAATATTGCCTTAATCCCAAGATGTTTGAGATTGTTTTCCCGTTTTGCTCTGAGACCTGTTAAATGGATATCTCCAAATGCAATATTCTTAATATTTTGAGAAATGCACCATGTTAGAAAATTTTGCATTTTATTTTCATAAGTAATATCGGTTTCATAATTTATAACAAATAATTCAAAGCCTGCTTTTAGAGCTTGTTGTTTTACTAAATCAATGTGAATCATATGCATACCTACATAATTTTGACCATCTTTATATTGGAATGTAACAGTCAGTAACCCTACTATTTCATATTCTGGGTTATTCATCAATTTATAAAGCGCTAACGCACTATCTTTGCCGCCACTCCAAGATAAAATTACTTTATTTTTCATATTGAAAATCCTTACTTCAATCTAGAATTAAAAAACTCCGAACTTGTATTAAATGCTTATGCTACGCAGTTTTAACAAAACAAATTGCAGTATTCTGAATTTGATAACTTATATCAGGCTAGGCAACTTAGTTATATATATTTATACCTTTTAGACACATATTGTAACGTTTTTACACCTAACAATATTTGTTTTATATCACATTAAAGTTATAATAATAGCTCAAAGATTTCAACCTATAATATCTTATTAATAAAATGTGTATTTGGTCAGAGTAAACGTATTTAAATTGTTTTATATAATTAAATCAATATATTAATTTAGCGAGAGTGATTTTGTGATGAAGTTATATTAATTGAAACAGTATATTATAATTTATGTGCGTCTATTATGGTATTTGGCTTGTACAATACAAAAAATTTTATATTTATGATATAATTCAGCACTATATAGATGCCTAATTGGATAATATATACAAGATTTTAATAGCTATTTAAAAAGTGAATAAAACTAATATTAGAGCTCAGGTATGGAATATTTGAATAGTAACGACGGATTAATTTATTTGGCATAAAGATGCAACAAGGGGTAATTAACCCCTTTTTTTATTATAAAGAGTAAAGTAAGTGACAAAATATATTTTTATTACAGGTGGTGTAGTTTCTTCTTTGGGTAAGGGGATTGCTGCGGCTTCAACTGCTACAATTTTAGAATCACGCGGTTTATCAGTAACTATGTTAAAACTTGATCCATATTTAAATGTTGACCCAGGAACTATGAGCCCTATGCAACATGGTGAAGTTTTTGTGACAGATGATGGAGCTGAGACTGATTTAGACTTAGGTCATTATGAACGTTTTATTTCAGCTAAAATGTCTAAACGTAATAATTTTACTTCTGGGCAAATTTATGAAACTGTAATAAAAAAAGAACGCCGTGGTGACTATCTAGGCAAAACTGTTCAAGTAATTCCTCATATTACTAATGAAATAAAAGAACGCGTTGTAGCTGGTGCAGAAGGTTATGATGTTGCTATGGTTGAAATTGGTGGTACAGTAGGTGATATAGAATCTCAACCATTTTTAGAAGCAATTCGTCAAATGCGCCAAGAGTTAGGCCGTGAAAATACATTATTTATGCATTTAACATTGGTGCCATATATCGCTAGTGCTGGTGAGTTAAAAACAAAACCCACACAACACTCAGTAAAAGACATGTTGCAATTAGGCTTACAACCAGATATTTTAGTTTGTCGTATGGATAGAGAGTTGCCTCTTGAAGAGAAGCGTAAGATGGCTTTATTTTGTAATGTAGATGAACGAGCAGTAATTGGTTGTTATGATGCCAATAGCATTTATCGTGTTCCGCGTATGCTTCATAATCAAGGAATTGATGATATTATTTGCGAAAAATTACATTTAGAAACGAAGCCAGTAGATTTTGTGATTTGGGATAAAATAGTTAATAATTTAGATCATCCTTTACATATTGTTGATATTGCAATGGTTGGTAAATATGTTGATTTAACTGAGTCTTACAAATCTCTTAATGAAGCTCTTATCCATGCAGGTATCCATGCTAAAGCAAAAGTAAATATAAAATACATAGATGCTGAAACCTTAGCAAATGGTGATTTATCTGATATTAAAAATGCAGATGCTATCTTAGTACCAGGCGGTTTTGGTAACCGTGGGGTAGAAGGAAAAATTAAAGCTATTGAATATGCACGTACTCAAAATATTCCATTTTTAGGTATTTGCTTAGGTATGCAATTATCGGTGGTTGAATATGCACGTAATGTTTGTGGTTACGCCGATGCTAATTCTACCGAGTTTAATAAAAGCTCGTCATTCCCAATTATAGGTATTATTGATGAATGGGAAGATAAAAGTGGTAATATAGAAGTTAGAACAGAAAAAACAGATCTAGGCGGTACTATGCGTTTAGGAACGCAAGGCGCTGAATTAAAAGCTGAAAGCTTAGCTGCAAAAATTTATGGAAATACCTTAATTAATGAGCGTCATCGTCATCGTTATGAAGTTAATAATAGCTTAATTAATCAATTAACTGATAAAGGTTTAATTGTTGGCGGTACTTCATTAGGGCGTGAAAAGCTTGTAGAGACAATCGAAATTGCTAATCACCCTTGGTTCTTTGCGTGTCAATTTCACCCAGAGTTTACATCTAATCCAAGAGTAGGTCATCCACTATTTAGCGCATTTATTAATGCAGCTTTAACTAATCGTAAAAATAAAGGACACGCATGAGTAATATGCCATCAAGATATTCTGTAGAAGAGTATGAACAATTAATACGTAAAAATGGTAATAAAGTTTATTATGCTCATTGGGATTTATTTGATTTTGTCTATGGCGGTAAAAAAGCTTTAGTTATAAAATCAAAGTACCAAGAACATTATCAAGATACTTCTGAACAAGAAATTGAACTAGAAAAAGCAAAAATTAAGCAAGCTATAGATAATCGTGTAGCGCGTGGCTGGTTACAACTATCAGAATCTGTATAGTATACTAGATAGTATTGAAATCCCGTTTAGTTATGGAAAGATAAATTATGCAAAAAAGTTGGAAATTATTAGATTTTGAAATTGGTTTGGATAAACCTCTATTTCTGATGGCTGGACCTTGTTCTATTGAATCTCAGCAATTAGCTATTGATACAGCTGGGTATTTAAAAGAGGTGACCAGCGAATTAGGTATTAATTTTATATATAAATCAAGTTTTGATAAAGCTAATCGTAGTAGTGATAAAACATTCCGTGGGCTTGGGATTGATGAGGGACTACGCATATTATCAGAAGTAAAACGTCAAATAGGCGTGCCTGTTGTAACAGATGTTCACGAAGTAGAACAAATAGATCAGGTTGCATCAGTAGTTGACATATTACAAACTCCAGCATTTTTAGCGCGTCAAACTGATTTTATTAAAGCGGTTGCCGCATCAGGAAAGCCTGTAAATATCAAAAAAGGTCAATTTATGGCTCCTTGGGATATGAAGCATGTAACTAGTAAGGCTGAAAATGTTGATGGACATGGTTTAATTATGGCATGTGAGCGCGGTGTTAGCTTTGGTTATAATAATTTGGTTTCTGATATGACATCATTAGTGATTATGCGTGAAACAAATTGTCCTGTAGTATTTGATGCTACTCATTCAGTACAATTACCAGGCGGACAAGGTACTACTTCGGGTGGGCGTCGTGAATTTGTGCCAGTTTTAACTCGTGCAGCTGTTGCCGTGGGAATAAGTGGATTATTTATGGAAACACATCCTCGCCCTGATGAAGCAAAATCAGATGGTCCAAATTCATTTAATATGTACGAAATAAAAGATTTTTTAACTGAAATTATGGCAATTGATAAATTAGTAAAAAAATATTAATCGATTATAATTTCATTTAAAATATAAAAGCGTGTATTTGATTTAAATACACGCTTTTTATTAACGATAACTAATGCCTATTTTTTTAAAATATTTGCTTTAATTACTTCATTGTGGATTTCAGAAATTAAATTGCTTGCTTCTTTTGGATTATAGAAGCCAGTATTTAAATAGTTAGTATCTGCTTTAATAGTAGCATTAGCAACTATTGAGCTTGATAAGCTAGCTACATTATTTTTATAAGATAACACCGATGGATTTATAGCTTTTAAATTAGGTGTATGTAAAGGAGGTAATGATGCCTCTTCTGATGAGCACGCTACTATTGTGTGACTTGGTGTAGTAGGTTTCAAAAGATAACTTGTTACTGATGAATCTATACAGCTATTACCAGATGGAAATAGACCATGCCTATAAGAATTTGCTTTATAAACCATACTTGCAACGCCAATTTTATTATAAGTAGCTAATGCTCCTGCTAACGGTGTAGCTGGATCATATTGAGATTGTACCATTAAGATATTTGCAATTTTTTTAGTGCTTTTAGTATTAGGTTTTTTTACTTTAGCACCCCATTTATTTGTGCAATTAAGCTCGTATCGGTCATGGAAAAATGCTGGTGCTGTACTTACCATTTTTAAAACCTCTTTGTTCCAATATTGTGGATTAGTTGGTGAGTTATTGTCATCATTACAAGTTACAGCTTTATTTACCGAGTCATCTTGTAAGTTAACTAATTTAGGTTCATCGTCAACTAGTTTGAAATATGTATCAAGTAAGTTTGGAATAATTTCTGTTTGTAATAGTGTAGCAAACTCGGATTCTTTCGTAAAATTATATGATACTAATTTATTATGTAATTCCTCTTTGGAGATTCTATTAAAAGTTGCACCTTTAATTTCTTTATTCATTACTTTAGCAACCATTAGATATCCTAAAGAGTCGTCTCTAGCCGCATCTTCATAGAAAAGATTAATATATAATTTGTCGCTTAAAGCTGTTTGTAATTTTAGATTTAAGGTAGAAAATATATTGCGAATCTCATTTGCATCTGTTCCTAGATTATATTTATCATCATTTTGGCTTGCATAAGGTATGAATAATTGATCTAATACAAATTGTAATGGTACAGATTGGCTATTATCACTTAAGGATTGAGTAAAGTCAACTGTACTATCTAAAACCATATGGTCTACATTTTCAGGGAATATGCTTGCATACCAAACGCCTAGCCATGTTCCATATGAATATCCATAGTAGTTTAATTTTTTCTCGCCAAGTGCTTCTCTTATTTTATCCATATCTCTAGCAGTTGCATCTGAATTAATATATGGTGTTAATTTATTGTTACCGCATGCCATAGCATCAAGAATTTGATTTTGGTAAATATTATCAAAATTTTCTTGACTGGTATCTTTGGTAGCAAGCATCTCTGGCTTATAAAAACTATTTAGAGAACAAATTAATGCCGTACTTTTTCCAACGCCACGTGGATCAAAACCAATATAGTCATAACGTTCAGAAAGTTGATATAGTTCAGTACCTGGTTTTGCTATTTCTGATAGTCTTCTTTCTCCTAGTGAGATTGGTATTCCTCTACCACCTGGGCCGCCTGGGTTAAAGAACATTGCACCAATTTTTTTAGATGTATTGGAAGCTTTTATTCTGCTAACTGCAATCTGAATATCACCTTTTGAGGAATCATTATAATCAAGGGGTACATTCACTTTAGAGCACTCTAAACGATCCTTATAATAATCTATATACCCTTTAGATATTCCATACTTATTTTGATCACATGCTTCCCATATAGTGTTAGTTTGCTGTGTATTGAATGTGTTTGGGTTAGAGGCATTATTACCGCCACTGTTACAAGAGATTAAACTATTACTTATGGCAGCACCACAAATTAGCTTTAACAAGATGTCCTTTTTCATAATTTTTACTTCCTTAAATTTAATTTATTATTGTTTAAAATTTAAAATGGCTGTAGCATTTTTGTATAAATTTCCACGAACTAATATTAAAAGCCATTGAAAATAGCATTTGATATTTTCTTTAATTACTTAAAGGTGTTTTTGAGAGGGTATTTATTCAATGAATACTACAGCGATTTATAAGTATAGCAGTATGATTATCTGTTGTAATATAAATTGCTATAAATTGCTAATTATTTTTATGTGAAGTAGTTTTTTTATTAGAATAAATCTTGTAATTAGATTTAATCTATATAACTTTATTTTGTAGTTATAAAGTAAATTTATTGTATTTTATTTAAGATTTTTTAGAATAAAATGTTATGTTATATTTACAATATGAATTATAATATTGTCGCTTATTAAGTTTTTAGCACATAAGAGGAGTTGCTATGTCTGCTATTGTTGATATTATTGCTCGTGAAGTTTTAGATTCTCGTGGGTTTCCTACTGTTGAAGTTGATGTTGTATTAGAGTCTGGTGCATTTGGTCGAGCTGCTGTTCCTAGCGGTGCTTCTACTGGATCACGCGAAGCGTTGGAATTACGTGACGGTGATAAAACTCGATATAATGGTAAGGGTGTTACGAAAGCAATTCATAATGTAAATGATTCTATTACCGAAGCTATCTTGGGTCTAGATGCATTAGATCAAACATTAATCGATAATACGATGCTTGAATTAGATGGTACAGAATATAAATCTAATTTAGGTGCTAATGCTATGCTTGCAGTTTCTTTAGCAACAGCTCGTGCCGCAGCTGATGAGCTTGGTATACCTTTCTTTAAGTATGTAGGTGGAATTGGTAAAAAAATTCTTCCTGTTCCAATGATGAATGTTATTAATGGTGGCGAACATGCTAATAATAATCTTGATATTCAAGAATTTATGATTATGCCAGTTGGAGCTCCATCATTTAAAGAAGCAATTCGTTATGGTTCAGAAATTTTTCAAGCATTAAAGAAAATTTGCAATACACGTGGTTTTTCTACGTCTGTTGGTGATGAAGGTGGTTTTGCACCAAGTCTAGACAAAAATGAAGATGCTATCAAAATGATCTTAGAGGCAATTACTGACGCAGGATATGTGGCAGGTAAAGATATAATGATTGCAATGGATTGTGCTGCATCAGAGTTTTATAAAGATGGTAAATATCATTTAACTGCTGAGGGTCTGGAATTATCTCCAGCTCAGATGGTGGATTATCTTGAGAATTTAGTAAATAATTATCCAATCATTTCTATTGAAGATGGTATGGCAGAACAAGATAATGAAGGTTGGAAGCTATTGACTGAACGTCTTGGTAAACGTATCCAAATAGTTGGTGATGATTTATTTGTAACTAATCCACGCATTTTATCTAAAGGTATTGAAAATAATATTGCGAATTCTTTATTAGTTAAAATTAACCAAATTGGTACATTAACTGAGACTATTGAAGCAGTTGAGATGGCGAAGACAGCAAACTATACAACAGTTATGTCTCACCGCTCTGGCGAAACGGAAGATTCAATAATTGCTGATTTAGCAGTAGGATTGAACTGTGGGCAAATTAAGACAGGATCTATGTCTCGTTCAGATCGTATTGCTAAATATAATCAATTATTACGTATTGAAGAGATGCTTGGTGAAAATGCTGTTTATCCAGGGATTAAAGCATTCTATTGTATAAAATAAAGTGTTTTGACCAACGATTATTCGTACAGAGTATTTAAAAGTTAGAACCATTTTTATGGTTCTTTCTTATATTGATTATTCTTGTGTTAAAATATCACATAATTAAATTTTTTTAATAAAAATATGCAAAAAATATTATTTCTTGTATTGTGTTGCGTACTAGCTTTTTTTCAATATGAGTTATGGTATGGCAAAGGCAGTATATATGGTAGTTATCTTTTAAAAGGTAAGATTCAACAACAGGTTGATGCTAATAATCTATTAATCGAAAGAAATAATAAAATTGTCGACCATCTAGAAGAACTAAAAGGTTCTCCAAGCTTAATGGAAGCTAGATCTCGTCGAGAACTAGGGTTAACTAAACCTAATGAAATACTAGTTAACTTTCCAACTAGCAATAAAAATATTGAATCAAATTAACGGGAACAAATTTTGTACGCATTAGAAATCAACAATGTAGAAAAGATATATTCAAATGGACATAAAGCGCTTGATAATATTAATCTCAAAGTAAATCAAGGTGATTTTATCGGATTACTTGGTGTTAATGGCGCTGGTAAAACATCTTTAATATCTTCTATTTCAGGAATCAATAGCTTTAAAGGCAGCATTAGTGTCATGGGTCATGATGTTATAACTGATGTCGTAAAGGCTAAGTTAAATTTAGGTGTTGTTCCACAAGAGTTAGCATTTGATCCATTTTTAACCGTTGCAAAAACTTTAAAATTTCAATCTGGTTTATATGGAGTAAAAAACAACCAATCATGGTTAGACGAATTAATTTCTCGTATGCATTTAGATGACAAAGTAAATGCTAATACGCGTGCTTTGTCTGGTGGTATGAAGCGTCGCCTTATGGTAGCGCAAGCTCTAGTGCATAAACCATCTGTAATTATTTTAGATGAACCAACCGTTGGTGTTGATGTAGAAATTCGTAAAAATATTTGGGAATTTATTGAAGAGCTACATAAAAAAGGGCATACGATTTTATTGACAACTCACTATTTAGAAGAAGTTGAAAGACTTTGTAATAAAATTGTGATGATAGATAAAGGCAAAATTATTACTGAAAGTAGTAAAGAAGATTTAATTAATAATACAAGCTCACTACCAAGCTCTTTAGATGTAGATATATCTGGTGGTGATTTGTTACCAGAAATTGCTGATATTGTTATGAGTAAAACTGATTCACGAGTTAAGTTTAAAATTGAGAATAGCGAACAAATCGTTATGATATTAAACAAATTGGTTGCAAATGGTGTGAAAATTGAAAACATACACGTTAATAAACCAAATTTAGAAGATATATTTTTACAGTATTTGAGAAGATAAATATGCCATTTTATGCCATTTTAAATAAAGAAATTTCTCGCTTTGCATCTATTTGGGTGCAAACTATAGTAGGGCCATTATCAACTGCTTTATTATACCAGTTAATTTTTGGACATCAATTATCAAGCGTTAGCACTGGCATTGATGGTGTTAGTTATTCAACATTTTTGATACCCGGCTTAGTTATCATGCAAGTATTACTAAATGCATTTGGTAATAGCTCTAGTAGCCTTATTCAATCTAAATATTCAGGTAATATTATTTTTATTTTAATGGCTCCTGTTTCGCAAGTGGGTATGTATGGTGCATATTTAATAGCAAGTATTGTGCGTGGTTTCATAGTAGGTGCTGCAGTTCTTTTAGGTATTGTATGGTTTGGGCAATTAATGTTTTCTCAAGTTTGGGCAATACTTTATTATGCTATTTTAGGTGCTGCTATTACCGGTGGACTAGGTTTAATAGCTGGCATATTATGCGATAAATTTGACCAGTTAGCAGGGTTTCAATCATTTATAATGGTTCCATTAATTTACTTGTCTGGAATATTTTTTAATATTCAACATTTTTCACCATTTTGGAAGATGTTAGCAATGTTAGATCCATTTTTATATATAGTTGATGGATTTCGATATGGTTTTGTGGGCGAAGCTAATTTTAGTATTTGGTATGGTGCATTATTTGTATTGGTGTTTGCCATAGCGGTAAATTTAATTGGTATTATGTTGTTAAAACGTGGCGTAAAAATTAAAAATTAGGAAAATATGATATGTTAGAAGATATTATTTATCAAGAAATAGCCAAGCATATAGCTTGTAGTCATTTAGATGTAACTGGTGATGGCCGTCACTTTGAAGCCATTGTAGTTAGTGAAGAGTTTGCTGAGAAATCACGTATTAATAGACATAAAATGATTTATGCTGCATTAGGTGAACGTATGAAAGAAGAAGTACATGCCTTGTCAATGAAGCTTTATACCAATACAGAGTGGGAGAAGGTTAATGGATAAATTAATTGTTAATCATTCAATGAATTTACGTGGAGAGATCCGTGTATCAGGTGCTAAAAATGCGGCATTACCAATAGTATGTGCTTCATTATTAACAGGGGAAGATTTAATATTAAATAATGTTCCAGAATTACGTGATATTTATACTTTAGAAAAACTTCTTGGTGGTATGGGTGTACAAATTGAATTTGCAAATAACATAATGAAGTTTAATGCTTCAAATGTAACAAATTTGGTGGCCCCTTATGATTTAGTAAAAACTATGCGTGCTTCTATATTGGTTTTAGGCCCATTAGTAGCTCGTTTTGGTTATGCGGAAGTAAGTTTGCCTGGCGGATGTGCAATTGGTGCTCGCCCTGTAGATCAGCATATTAAAGGCCTTGAAGCAATGGGTGCTGAGATAGTTATTGAACATGGCTATATAAAAGCTAAAGCTACCAGACTAAAAGGTACTCGTATTGTTATGGATATGGTAACTGTAACTGGTACAGAAAATTTATTAATGGCAGCTGTTCTTGCAGATGGAACTACTATCTTAGAAAATGCAGCTCGTGAACCTGAAGTTACAGATTTAGCCGAGTGCTTAAATAAAATGGGTGCAAAAATCAGTGGAATAGGGACAGATAAATTAGTAATTGAAGGTGTTGAAAATCTTCATGGAGCTACGCATAGTATTGTGGCTGATCGTATTGAAGCTGGCACCTTTGCAGTTGCTGCAGCTATGACGCAAGGAGATCTAATATTAACTCATGCTAGACCTGATACTATGGGTGCTATTATTGAAAAATTAATCAGAGCTGGTGCAGTTGTGACAGAAGGTGTTGATACCTTACGTGTAACGATGAATGGAAAACCTAAGTCTGTAGACATAAATACTTTACCATACCCAGCATTTCCAACTGATATGCAAGCACAGTTTATGACATTAAATTGTGTAGCAGATGGAGTTTCAAGAATTACTGAAACTATTTTTGAAAACCGTTATATGCATGTACCTGAATTATGCCGTATGGGTGCTAAAATAGATGTTGATGGGCATGTTGCAATAGTGCATGGAGTTAATAAGCTTCATGGCGCAGAAGTTATGGCAACTGACTTAAGAGCTTCGGCATCATTAGTAATAGCAGGAATGTATGCGGAAGGTCAAACAGTTGTTGAGCGTATTTATCACTTGGATCGTGGTTATGAACGTATTGAAAATAAATTAAATAACGTTGGAGCTAATATAATTCGAGTTAAGGGATGATTAGTAAATGAATAAAAAAGTAATTGTTTTTTCTATTTTAGCAAGCTTATTTATAGTTTCATGTAGTAAGGAAGCTGAAGTATCTAATAATGAAAGATATGTAAAAGTATTTAAAATTGGGA
>JAQUVM010000084.1 GCA_028693355.1 Burkholderiales bacterium | reverse complement strand
GCCATTAATACAGCAAATAATCCCTCAACAGAATTTAATCTACGTAATAATGAAAATATAGAATAACCAATACCATAACCAATTAAAATAGCTGTTCCAACAATACCAGTTTCTGCCATTATATTAAATAGGCTATTATGGCAATGAGTGTATAGTTTAGAATTCATGGGAATATATGCAAAACGGTCTGTCTGCATAATATAAATACCTTCACGCGGATATTGATACCAGCCAACTCCAAAAAATGGATGTTCAGTAAATAAGATTATAGCCTTATACCATTCATAAAAACGACGGTAAGTACTTTGGCCAATCGCATCTCCAGAAAAACGCTCTACACCTGTAATTGAGTTGGAAACTTGTGCAGAAAACATTGAAACTATTTTTGGAAGTGCTAATTGAACTAAAATAACTCCAATAAAAAACCCTAAAATAACCAATAGTATTTTTTTATACGAGATAGATAACTCTGCATTTTTACGATTACGTAAAAATACCCAAAGAGCCGTAAATACCATAATAACATAATAAAGTAAAACACCACGGCGTGCTGTGAATGTAATTGCACAAGCAAATAATAATGCATATGCGATATAAACAATTAGATTAATTTGACCAATAACGAATAAATAGCATAATGCCACTACACCAATAGATATAAAATCTGTAAATTGATTTGGCTGTCCAATATTTCCAAAAATATTTGACCCGTCACCAGCTCCGTTACTTGTATACAGAATAAATTCAGAGAAGTTTTGTGCCTTACCTGTATACTGTAAGTATGCAATAATAGCTTGAATAGTTGCAGAAATTACCAATGTCCAACTAATAAATGTCATCACCTTTTTAACGCCATCAACTTGGCTTTCTACTATAGATGACACACCAATTGCAACTAAACCGCAAATAATAAAGATTAGTGCTAAATAGTTATTATTTCCAGGGAAATATAAATGTACAAATAATGGCTGAATTAAAGCAAATGCGGCAAAAGCAAATGATGCTATTGCTACAGGTGGAAACTTAATCTTATCCGTAGAAAAAATTGCTAACGCAAATATAGCAACCCCAGATAATAAACTGATAGACTCAGAATAAAATTTTGAAATTGGGAAATACGCATATGGTATTGCGAAAGGAACTATTGTAATTATAGCTAAAATAGCTGCAAACAATATATTACTTAGTTTTAAATTCATAAAAATACCTCTTATTAAATTAACTATGCCAGAATGAATACCAAGGCATACCTTGATACTCCCAAGGGGTTTTTAAATATTGGCTATTTGGAAAATTAAGTTGTAAAATTTGGTTGGTTTGATTTGATAATTTTAACTCACCTAACTCACGATATGCAACCACCTGCATAGCCAAAGCTTCTTCTACATAAATTGTATTTGAATAATTTTTTATCAATGATTGAGAGCGGTTTATTGCTGCTAAATAAGCCTTAATTTGCATATAATGACGAGCTCTAAATAATTCACCACGTGCTAAAGCATTAACTAGTTTATTCATTTTATCTTTAGCATCAATTACATATTTAGAATCAGGATAACGTTCTACTATTTCAGCAAAGGCAAAATATCCGTCTTGTAAACCTTTTGGATCTCGTTCACTAAGATCTTGTTTACTAAATCTTGATAACAATCCATTATCATTGTAATAATTAATATACCCTTTAAGATATAAGGCATAGTCCATATTTTGATTTGTTGGATAAGTTTTTATAAACAAATCAATTTCTGGAATCGCTAACTCTGGCGTATCGCTATTATAGTAAGCATATGCTAAATCTAACATACCCTGCTGTGAGTATTTACCATATGGATAAGTAGCCTCTAAAACCTCATAAAGTTTTATGGCCTTATTCCAATTATGTTTTGCTAATTGTGTACTTGCTTCTTGATATAATTGCTCAACTGTCATACCTTTAGTTTCAGATCTAACAGAATCTAAACCATCAGAAGAACAGCTAATTAAAACAAGAGATGATACAATTATGGCTAATAAATTTTTTAGCAATGAGAATCTTGTTATGTCTTTACCCATAGAACCTAATTTTCCAATAAATGCATCTGATTTTGCAGATGGAGAAAGCATCATTTTTACAATACCAAACAAATACATTGGGTTTCGTACAGATGCAGCTATCGCCGAGATTATAGCAGATTTATCTAGAACCAAACTAACAAATTGGTTAAAAGATGGCCATATCTTAATTAATCAAAAAACAGCAAAACCAAAAGATAAAATCATGGGTAATGAAGAGTTTGTCATAAACCCACCATTTGATGAAGAAAAACTATCTTTTGCACCAGAAAATATTCCACTACAGATCATATATCAAGATGAGCATGTAATTGTTATTAATAAACAAGCTGGTCTTACAGTACATCCAGGAGCTGGTAATTGGACAGGTACACTATTAAATGGTCTTTTATACCATTTCCCAGAATTAGTTCAGATTCCCAGAGCCGGTATTGTTCATCGATTAGATAAAGACACAACAGGTCTTATGGTAGTTGCTAGAAGCTTTATAGCTCAAATCGATCTAGTGCAACAATTACAAAATCGCAGCGTAAACCGCATTTACCGCGCATTTGTCGAGGGATATCCATTTAAAGAAGGGATCATCAAAAAAAATATTGGACGAGATTCAAATAACCGCACAAAAATGACCACATTAGAACATGGTGGTAAAGAAGCAATTACAAGATATCGTACATTACGTCAATTTGATAAAATTGCTTATGTGGAATGTAAGTTAGAAACTGGTAGAACTCATCAAATTCGTGTGCATATGAAGGATAAAGGTCATCCATTAATTGCTGACCCTATGTATGGGACAAAAAAAATTAACTACTCACCTGAAGTAGTAATAGCAATTGAAGATTTAAATCGCCAAGCGCTACATGCTATTAAACTATCGTTTATACATCCAGTAACAAAAGAAGTTATGTCGTTTAAAACAAGACTTGCCGAAGATATGCGTACGCTATTATCAGCACTTAGCTTTAAAGATGAACCTGATCTAGATAATTTAGACGAATATGAAGATAACGGAAATTGGGAAGTTATTTATGTCAGAGATTAACAATCAAGCCAAGTTACTACAAGCAACTTGGCTTGCTCCAAATAATATTAAAGCCTATGTTACAACTTGCAAGGATGATTTTAATTTAGCATTACACGTTAATGATAATGAAGCAAAAGTTTTAATAAATCGCGCTAAATTAAAAGAATCTTTACCTAATACTCCTCTTTGGCTAAACCAAACTCATTCGATAGATGTCGTTGACTGGACAAATATAAAATATGACGTAGTTAATGCTGATGCGTCTATTAGCACAAAAAGTAAAGACGTATGTATAGTAATGACTGCTGATTGCTTACCTATCTTACTTAGCAATAAAACAGGTGATTTTGTAGCGGCTATTCATGCCGGATGGCGGGGACTTGACAATGGAATTATTTCAGAAACAATTAAAAAACTCTCTGGATATAATCCTAATGAAATGGTTGCATTCATCGGACCTGCAATATGTCAAAAATGTTTTGAAGTTGGAAAAGAAGTACTAGATAGTTTTTCGAGTAAAAACCCATCCGATAGACAATTTTTTATGGAATCTGAGAATCACAATAAATATTTATGTAATTTACGAAAAATTGCAGAACAAAGACTATTTGAGGCTGGTTTAAAAATTGAAAACATCAGCAACAAAAACATCTGTACCAAATGTAATACAAGCTGGTTCTTTTCATACAGAAGCTCCTGCTCTACAGGCAGATTTGCAACATTAATCTGGAAAGAATAACAAAACTTTACATTTATAGCTATAAATATATTTACTTTATAAATAACATTGCCATATAATACACTCAAAATTGATTTTTAAACATAATAACCTGGAGATCTAATGAAAAAAATATCGACCTTCCATTTAGTTTTAATTGCAGCTGGTGGCATGCTAGGTAGTGGCTGGCTATTTTCACCTTTTTATGGACTACAAACAGCAGGAAGTGGCGTTTTAGTATCTTGGGCTATAACAGCTTTACTGACATTAATTATCGGTTTAACATTTGCAGAAGTTGCAACAATATTGCCAATTGTTGGCGGAATAATGCGTTTCATAGGCGTTACGCACTCTAGACCATTAGGGTTTTTATTTATTACATTAGCATGGGTAAGCTACATAGTTTATCTACCATTAGAAGCTCAATCAGCTATCCAATACATTGGATTTTGGATACCAAGCCTCATAGAACATAAGGAAAGCGGAGCAGTTTTATCTAAAATAGGTTTATTAGTAGCATTTGGGATTATGTTATTTTTAACATGGTTTAACACAAAACATTTATCTAAAGTTGCAAAAGCAAATTCCGTAGTTAGTATCTGGAAATTAATTATTCCAATTTCAATTGCAATTGGTATGATTATTTATTTTGGAAGACATGAACACCTTGCTAACAACCACGTTGCAAAACCTTGGCATATTGAATCTATATTACTTGCTGTAACAAGCTCTGGTCTAGCATTCGCATTTGCAGGATTCCAAAATGGTTTAATCATGGCAGATAGCGCAAAAGATCCCAAAAGGGCTATACCAATTTCAATTATTGTACCTATTATTATTGGTTTTGTAATCTATAGTACATTATCATTAATGTTTATGTATTGTTTATCTGATGCTGGGACAAACTCTATAAGCGGAGTAGCTCCATTATTAGGATTAGTTAGCCTATTTGGGTTAAATTATGTTTATATTGTATTGTTTGTTGATGCTGTAATCGCACCTCTAGGAACAGCAAATGTATATACAACATCAACAGGTAAAATCTTATTTGGAATAGGACGTGAATTTTTCCCTAAATCTATATTAGTAAGATTAAATAAATTTTCTGCACCACACGTTGCATTATGGATAAATATGGTGCTTGGTTGCTGTTTCTTGCTGCCATTTCCAACGTGGACAGAATTAGTAAACTTCTTATCATCTCTAACTTTATTAAGCTGTATATCTGGACCTATTGCTCTTATGGTGCTACGCGATAAATTCCCTAATCTAGAGCGTAAATTTAAGCTACCTTGCCCTAAATTATTTGGTTACTTAGGATTTGTAAGCTGTACATACTTTGTTTATTGGTCTGGCACAGAAAACCTATTACATTTAGTATATCTAATTATCTTAGGATGCATCAGCTACTGGTTAATATTCTCAAGAAAAAACCCATTTATAGCATTTGGAAAAACTTGGTTCTTAACTGCATATATAAGCTCATTATATGGTGTATCATATGCTCATTCAATACATATGCTTGGATTTCCACAAGATAACTATATAATATTCGGATTGGGAATCATTTTTGCTAAAATATTTATGATGTCACAAGAACCTAGAGAAATAATCTCTAAAAATATTGATAGAATAATTCTTGAAGTAGAAGCAAATAAATAAAATATAATTAATAAGAGTTATACTATAGCAGTACAGTTTGTACTAAACTAGAAGTACTGCTAAAAAATACAATGTTGTTTATACATCAAAATACAAAGAGCATATTTTAAAGTTTAATACAACAAAAATTAAAAAACAAATTGCATACTTGCAGTATTTCTATTATAGACTAGGAATACTGATAAAAAAGATGACGCCGTATACATGAATGTACACAAGGAATATTTTTTGAAGTATGACAAAGTATATAATTGAAAGACAATAAGTATGAAAGTAGTAATAATAGGTAGCGGTGTTATTGGCGTTAGTACTGCATGGTATCTTGCTAAACAAGGCTGTGATGTAACAGTAATTGAAAAAAATTCTGATAGCTCATTAGAAACAAGTTTTGCTAATGCTGGGCAAATTTCACCAGGATATGCAACACCTTGGGCAGCCCCTGGAATTCCACAAAAAGCAATTAAATGGTTATTTCAAAAAGATGCTCCATTAAAAATAAAGCCGGATGGTTCAATATTTCAAATTCAATGGATTATTGAAATGATGAAACACTGTACGTATAATAACTACGCTATTAATAAAGAGCGTATGCTAAAGCTTGCAGAATATAGCCGTGATAAATTCGTAGAACTACGCCAAGAAATAGGGATACAATACGATGACGCGCAACTAGGTAATATGCAATTATTTCGCTCACAAAAGCAGCTTGATGGCATGCAAAAAGACATCACAGTTTTAAATGAATGTGGCGTACCATATAAAGCTTTAGATCCTAATGGATGCGTAGAATTTGAACCTGCATTGGCGAATTCAAAACATTTAATAACAGGTGGATTATTACTACCTAATGATGAAACAGGTGATTGCCTAATTTTCACACAAAAGCTTACAAAAGAATGTGAAAAGCTTGGTGTTAAATTTTTATTTAATAAAAAAATTACTAAAATTAAAAAGCAACATCATAAAATAACAGCTGTAATTTGTGGTAGAGAAGAATTTATTGCAGATCATTATGTAATGGCAGCTGGATGTTTTTCACGTGATTTAATGAAACAACTTGATATCAGTATACCTGTTTATCCAGTAAAAGGATATTCATTAACTTTAGATATTATTGATGATGCAAAAGCACCACGTTCTACATTATTAGATGAAACTTATAAAGTTGCTGTAACTCGCCTTGGAAACAGAGTTAGAGTTGGTGGAATGGCAGAATTAATTGGTTATGATTTATCTTTAAATGATAAGCGTCGTTTGACTTTAGAAAAAGTAGTAACAGATTTATTCCCTAATAGCGTAGACTTATCTAAACCAAACTTCTGGACAGGATTAAGACCAATGACCCCAGATAGTACACCTATTGTTGGGACAACACCAATTCATAATCTTACATTAAATACTGGGCATGGAACACTAGGATGGACTATGTGCTTAGGCTCAGGTAAATATCTTGCTGATGTAATTACAGGTAAGACACCAGAAATACAAATTGATGGGCTTGATATTAGTCGTTATAATAAAGTGTAATTATGCATCCAACTAAAATTATTGTAGATACTGCAAGGCTTATACAAAATATTAATAATATAAAAGCTAAAGTTGGTGACAGAAAATTTTGCTTACCTGTCAAAGCTAATGCATATGGACACGGTATAGTAAAGACATCCCTTGCGGTAGAACATCACGTTGATTATTTAGCTGTTGCTTGTTTTAATGAAGCGCTTCAATTAAAAAATGCAGGGATTAAAAAACCAATTTTAATATTTGGTGCTTTTGATAGAGACCAAGCAGCTAATATAGTTGACAATAATTTTGAAGTTACTGTCACATCATTAGAAAAAGCTAAATTATTATCTGAATATTGCTCATTAAATAACTCTACTTGTAAAATCCATGTCAAAATTGATACTGGTATGAATAGGGTTGGGTCTCTTATAAGTGAAGCATACGAGTTAATTGATTATGTAGTTAATAATCAATACTTAATCTTAGTTGGGGTATATTCACATTTAGCTTCAAGTGATTCACCAAACCATGTAATCACAGAAATGCAAATCGAAAGATTTAGTATTATTGTAAAACATGTAAAATCAATTGATGAAAACATCATATGCCATTTAGCAAACTCTGGAGCTGTTACTTATCATCCTGATGCATATTTTGATATGGTGCGCCCAGGAATTTTAAGTTACGGATACTACGTTCATGAAGAGATGGCAAAAGACCTAATTGAAGTTAAACCATGTTTAAGTTTAATGTCTCGTATAGTGCATTTTAAACACTCTCCTTCCAATGAAGGTATTAGCTATGGACATCGCTATAAAACTATTAATGAAGAAAATATAGCAACAATTCCAATTGGTTATGGAGATGGTTATCGTCGCTCACTGTCTAACAAAGGACAAGAGGTTATT
>JAQUVM010000013.1 GCA_028693355.1 Burkholderiales bacterium | reverse complement strand
ATCAGCAAAGTAATTTTTCTCGACAAAGTATTTAGCTATATCAACCAATTTCCATGTATATTTACCTGTTTCTTCACTCACATTAAACTGAACAACACCTTTACCTGAATCTATACGTCTTTTAAGCGTTCTGTCAGATATTCCAAATATTTCACAATATTCTTTCCTAGAAATTTCATACTTTTTATATTTTTTATATAACGAATTGAATATAAATTCAAACTCGTCACTTTTTGTTTTTGACATGTTTAATTCCTTTATTTTCATTTTTAATTAAGTCTGGTAACTTAAGATTATTTTTAAATTAATGTTTCTAAATTGTTAAAGATCTTTATATAGTTCATGATATAATTCATTAATATTGATTATGGTAATGAGTTTATACTATTTAATAGTGCATAATAATACATAACAATAATGAGCTGTGTCAAGTTTTTTTGTGAGATTATAAAAAATGAATTTGTCGTTAGATACTATTTCAGAAAATCGTCGTAATAATTTAATCAAGCTGATTAATAAGTATTACAAGAGCATAAATGAGTTTTGTACAAAAAATAGTCTAGATTATTCTGCTATACATCGATATACATCGGGTAATATGAGAATAGGAAATATATCTTTAAAAAAATTTGAAAAAATATTTAATTTGAATGCTGGTGATTTAGACAAGAGCAATGAAATAAGAGAGGTAGTTGAATTTCCTATTTATGCATGTCTTGGTAATTATACCTCAGTTGAAAATTTATTACATCGTACTCCTGATACGTTTAAAAATATGAGCAGAGATGAGTTTTTAGATTATGAACTAGAAGAAGGTAGGGTAGTTGGTATTGTTTGTGATAATGATGCTATGAACCCTGATATTAAGCAAGGTTGGATTGTTTTAGTCGATTTGAATGATAATATTATTTCAGATGGAGAAATTTATGCTATTTTGATGAATAATAAAATAATGTTCAGAGAGATCTATTATTCAGATGATGACGGATATTTAATTTTAAAACCATCAAATACTAAATTTAATGATTCATTAGTAAAACAAGAGCAAATATCAATAATAGGTCGACCATCCTATGTTATTGGTCGCTTTAAGAAATAAATCAGAACTGGATATATAAATGAATCAATTAATTCTTATTATTTCAAATTGCTTTAAAGGTTTCGCACATGGTTTTATAAAGTATTTACCTTTTATTCTGATAGCATCAATATTACTTTGTTATCCAATAGGTTGGTATTTATTATTAAATTCAACGTTGTCACATATTTTAATGTTTCCAATTATAGTAGTTGTTAGTAGCCCAGTCTTTGTATTTTGTTATGAATTATTTATTTTAGTAATTTGTTCAACTAAATTATTAAAGCAAGATAATTCTGCTAGAAAGTTTGTTTACTTCATATCTTCTAACAAAGCAATTAAACTAATTATAAAGGCTTTGTATCTCATATTATTTTATGTACTGATTCAGTCAGTAGTTTTGTTTGCGTATTTAGGTGGATGGTACTTAATTAATAATTTTAAATGGATATCGTTAATTCAATTTATTTATATTTTATTTGCTTCACTGTCATTTGCATTTTTTAATTTTATGATTATAGTTTTGTTTACTTCAGCAACCAAAGTCCTAGACTCGTATAGCGTTATAAAAATTAAGGAACAAATTCCAATAGCACTTTCTGAACTGAAATTACTAGTCTCATATGTTATTAGATTTGATTTATTGCGAACAATATTTTTAAAATTTAAATTGAGTGTTGTAGTTTTATTTTTGGCTGGAATTATGGTTGTACTTGGATATCAAGATTACTATAAAACAATATTTAGTAAAATTTATGTTTTTATTGTTTTGGCTCACCTTATGGGATTTGTAGTTAGTTTATTTGTTTTAAATTACTTGCCTAAGAGTCTTTATAAAGAATTTGGAAATTATTTTGATGTGTTTTTTAAAATCGTAGAGTTTTATATTACAATGCTAAATATAATATTGATGGTACTAGTCTCAATATACTTTTCTACAATAGTGATTGATTTTTGTTATAAGTTAGGCGCAATTAATGTTAATGTAAATAATTTATGCGATATGGCATTACTTCTTTTAGTTTCATTTTTAATGTTTAATGCTCCAAGAATGATGAGAGATATTAAGGTGAATAAGATTAAAATACGTAAGAAGAGTATTGCAAAAACACTTTGATCAATGATCTGTGGTATCAGATGTGATAACAAAAAATGTCTAGATTATTTCAAATATATAGTCTAGACATTTATATTTGTACAAAATAACATGTTGTTATGTTTGTTATTAATTAATTCTGAGAGTCTAGTTTTATTTAATAAAAAGTCTAGTTTATTCTTTTATATCTAAACTAGACATTTTTAATTCTCCAAGATTTACCATGATCAATTTCAATTATATTTTTATCTTTTAAGCTTTGCAAAACATTGCGGATTTTATTTTTCTTTTGCGTATCATTTAAAACATCTGGTAATTTACTCAAGATAATTTTTTCAAAATTTTCACGAGTCCCAGTTTTAAATTTAGTTAAATAATCAATGATCATTTTGCGGCAATACTCGTTATCAATACCTTTTTGCTTCATGTAGTCAGTTTGCTGTGCTGTCTCGTGAGCTATCGTAGACGATATATATACATTTGGCTTTCGACCTTCAATAAAGCCATTGGTACGTAAATGAGTTATCTCTTCATCAGTTAATGGTTTTTTCTTCTGCACTTTATCTAATAACAAAATATCAACTAAAGATAACTCTGGATTAGTTGCTAATAGTTTAGCATATGCCATATCTAATACTTTACCAGTTATAGTAACCATAACTCGATTATTGTCTATGGTGTAATCTGGCATCGGGAAGAAACGGCGCTTTTGAATAGTAAAAATACGTTTTATCCCACTACCAATAGTATCAATCATATTTAGATTAACCATAGCATTAGCTAGAAATGGATTACGGTATTGTTCTTGTGGAGCATCTTGTTCAATAACATTTTCTACTGAGCCTGGTATAAATGAACCAGCATTAGAGAAGACAAGAGAGCTACCATCATTTTCAACCACATTGATTCTACCAGTAACAGTATAATCCTGATGTGCTATACAGTTATTTAAAGCCTCACGAATTATATATGGGTCATATTGCTCAATTTCTTCAGGGAATAGTGAACCATCACGAATATACCGATATTTGAGATTTCTAATTTTACTATAAACAGCTTCAACATTTAATAGAAATGGACAACTAAAATGTTGGTAATCAAGTTCAAGATTATCTTTATCTTTTAATATCCATGTAATTTTAGCCAGTGCAGGGCTGATAAAATGTTCTGATTCAGATTTACCAAGTAATAAAATTGCAGTATTTGTTATCTGGTTATTAATTAATAATTTGGCTTTATTTAAAAATGTAGTATCATCCCATTGATTAATTTGTTCAACTAAATGTGGGTGCTTAACTTTATACTGTAATCTAGCTTTTTCAATTGCTGCACTATCTAAATCATTGACAGTGGCAGATTCGCATATTCCAGAACTCCAATCAATAAAAGTAGATTTACGGCGAATGCGGTCTATTTCTTCTAAATTAAGAGGTTGCAGTTCTTCACCATCTCTACCATAGTAATGACCCTTCCATGCAATAGGTAATCCATTTGGTGCTGGAGGTATTTGAAACATTATTACTCGACCTGATTCAGTTATAACCTCATGAATATCAATAAACGTAATTCTATTAGTTGTATGATTAGCTACTTCTGCTTTTAAGCTTTGTAAATCAGCAAATTTAGGGCGAAATTGCGTACCAATGATATTGCGTTTGTCATTAACCCCAAAGATTAACCATGCTTCACTAGAGTTGCTTAAATTTGCTTCATTGCTTAATGCGCTAAAGTATTTACCCAACTTATCTAGGTCATAGGTGTTTTTAGCTTCTTTGAATTCAAGTAACTCATTTTCTAATGAGTTACTTATAAGATTATTTAATTTGTTTAACATTTATATTACTTTTAATAATGTTAAATATTATTTTTTATCATATCAGCTATTTTTCTAAATCCTGATTCAGATGTGTATCCAGAAAATTTGCCAGATGATAACCAATCATCATCAGTTAGTGGACTATTATTTATAATATTAGAAAATTCATGTTCAAAATTCTTATGATCATTATGTTTTTTTTGATTACTTAATATAATATCATATAAAACAAGATGAATTGCTGATGTTCCCATGGTTTTTTGTAAATAATATTTATTATTATATAGAATTCCTCCAATGTTAAAACAACCGATCCATTTATTCATAACAATATTCCATGAAATTAGCAATATACGATAAACTTCAACAGCAACGTCTTCTAAAGCTTTTATTAATTCCATATCATGTTGCGTAGTGTGAATTTTCTTGTATTTTAATTTTACTATTCCTGTAATTGATTTAGTGAATGATGAAATGCTTATTATTCCGTTGCTTGTTATTCCAAGATCTTTATTTGGTAATTCAAATTTTATACCGTATAGCCATGGGTTATTTAATTTGACATCAGTATCATTTAATTTATTATTTAAAAGGTACGCTGTTTGCATACAAATAAATTGTATACATTCTTCATAACTTACATTATCATTAGGATGTAGTATTTTCATTGCTCTATATTTTGCAAGATTTACTAGATCAGTTTGTAGTCTTTTTGCTTTTGAATTTATATCAATGAATACATCCATTTCAGTTGTTATTCTAGATTCATTTATCACTAATATAATTACGTTAAAATTAAAATCAATTAATTTATTTTTTAAATCTATATTAGCATTTGCATCTTTTATTATGGATGCAATAGCAAAAATTCTATGCTGACCATCAACAATTCTGAATATGCGGCCATATGATTCTCGAAGAGAATCAATATTAGAAGATTTGACTAGTTCATCAGCATATTTAGAGTTTACTGCTAATACAATTGAAGTTGGCAACATAAAATCTTTAGGGTTTTCTGTTATATATTTAATTATTTTATTTAAATGTTGTTTTTGAATTGGTCTTTGATAACCATATCCATCATCATTTTTTGCGCCATAAATAATTACATCACTATTTAGTATTATTTCTTTAGAAGTTAGTATTGTTGAAATAAATTTTTGTTCATTTTGAAAATATGTTATAAATGTCATTTGTTATTTCCTTTTAACCTTTTGCCAAAAATTCTGTAGCTGATTGTAATATATTTTCTTGATTCATATCATCATGTTGACTTACATCACTATTAGTAACTCTTTCAATAGTTGTACCGATAAATTTAATTAAGTCACGATGACATAGCGTAGTATTTTTTAGGCATTCGGTTATATCAGAATTAGTTAAGAATGTTTCGAATTCTTGAAGATCAGCAACGTCACAGCTATCAAGATTTTCATTAAGAATTGATTTACTTAAAATGTTTAAGAATTTATTATCTTGTGATATTGTACTATCACCATCATCTTGACGCTCTTTATATTTGAGAAATATATCATTTAATGATTTATATATTGATATTTCTAATATATATTTCATATCATGACTAAAGTTACAGCAATTATCGAAATGCAGCGTGATTAATTCTCTACACTGATTCTGATCTAGCTCATTGACATTATAATCAGAAATATATTGCTTAATTATTGATTCACATATATTTGCCAAAAACCACTCAAGAAACGCATCATAATCACCAGCCTCTAAAGTATTAAGTTTATTTAAATCGACATACCATCCAGCAAGGATCATTTCTAGTATAATGCTATTATAGTTACGATCTCTAAACTTGCAATACTGACTATATTTAATAGAAGTATATTGGTTATCAACTAAATGTGTTGATATTTTTGGTAACTCAACTTTAGGATCTTTATAGAGGAAATCATAAAGATTAAACATTAACTTTTCAATATGTTGAGTGCTAAAAGTGAC
This sequence comes from Burkholderiales bacterium, assembly GCA_028693355.1. Lineage (GTDB taxonomy): Bacteria > Pseudomonadota > Gammaproteobacteria > Burkholderiales > UBA11063 > Aquella. The sequence continues at coordinate 32,104 of JAQUVM010000013.1, read as the reverse complement.
ACCATCTAGAATATTTGAAATTGATGTAGAATATAACGTGTCGAAAGTATTTAAAAACGTATAAACCTTAGAGTTTTTCTCATAGTTAGGTTCTGCAGATAATGTTGATTCAATCATAGTGTCAATATTATGTAAAAGATAACCTATACTAGTCATAGTGTTCTTTGTAATTTCACGCACTGGAGAAATTGAATGGTCTTTATAAAAAGCGGAATGTTCCATATCACCCCATGCAGCTGACATTCTACTCTTTATTTGCAGTTCAAAAGAGTAGCGACCTTTATAAGACCCATCAAGCTTATAAATATATAAGCCATTATCCATTTGTTCCGGCTGATGAAGAATGGTGTTTTCGCTGAAGGTTATACCTAATGTAGCTAGTTCTTGCCTTTGTGAGCTTATGTTTTGAAATAAATATTTTACTTCTGACTCTAAATCTGTCAAAACTCTTATTCCTATAATGTCGCCCATTTTTTCGTAGATACAATCAATTTCAGACAAGATATTTGGATCTGATTTATAATCTTCATCATCATTTATTAATTTATTTATCATAATTTCTGGGAAATGTTTAGTTAACAAGTTTGACCTATAAAATTTCTCTTTTAAACTATTGTGGTCTTTCACTCTGTAAATGATGTCATATTTTTTTACTGTGCCTTTAATGGCGTGAGTTTTTATTAAATTTGGTGCATAGCTTCTTATGAAGTCATCTAAAATATTTCTGATTTTATTAGAAACACTAGCTAAATTATCTTGAAGCTCGTCATCTTTGTATTGCTCTATTAAAAAACTGATAACTAAATTTTGCTGTTTTATCATAATTAATTCCAGTACTTTTGTCTTGTTTTATCAAGTTTTCCATATTTAAATTTATGGTAATCCAATCAATGAAGGATTATCATGTTAAAATTCTAAATTACATCATGTATGATTTAATTTATAGCTCATAATTTTAACTTAAATACTTAATATATTAAGTATTTATTTTAGTTCTTCGTTGATTGTAAATCAAAATATGATAGCATTCTAGATTTAATTAATAAAAGCTAAAATAGTTGATCATATTTGCTATATATTTCTCAGTCCTTCCGTTCCTATAAACATACTCAATCCCAGCAAACATGTTTCTTAGTTTCTCAGCAAACCCATCATCAGTAAAATAAATAACTTGCTTTATAATTCCACGTTCTTTGATATCCATATATTGCCCAATGATTTCTTAATAACGCTTTCTTGTTTTAATTGTCCTTTCGTATTCAATTGCAACTTTATGACCATCTGGGTTGATACAAGTATAGTCTGGTATCTTCGGAGCTTTCTCAGCTCGTTTCCTGAGTAACCTAGTTAAATGCCATGAACTTTGAAAGCTATGATATCCTTGTGCTTCAAGTTTAAACCTGATTTGCTGTAATTTCAAATCATGATATATAGTTGTAGCATTAACTTTACTTACTTCACGTAGTTCTGGTAATTCTTCATCAACATCTATTACAAACATAATTCCTGTATTAGTTGGCTGAAATACAGATATATTTCTAGCTAAGCCAACATCTACATCAAGTTTGACTAAATAATTTTTCTCACATAGGTGTTTAGTTAAACGTATTACAGTTTGTTTAGGTACATCTAATAATAAAGATAGATTTTCTAGGCTAGAGTAATTCTCTTCAATTAGAAATCTAAGTACTTTATTAATCCGTTCATTAAATATAGCCATTTTAGCCGCATGCGGTAATTTAGAAGAGGTAATCAGGTTTGCTGGTGCTATTCTCTTTTGTTTGGCTGTTTCTGTTGTTATTGCGTGGTTGATTGTTTGCATTATTTTCTCCATTTGTATTAGTATAATTTTTAGTATGTATAAATTCTTGATTTTCTGTACAGTCTATATTTTTTGTAGTTTGTGTTAATTCATTAATTAAAGCATTATGTTTATTTAATTCATCACGCCAATTATCTAAAAATAACTGTTCACTATCGCTAATAGTGCTAACTTCATTAGAATCATCATTTTTATTGGTTGAATCTTGAGTATTAATACCTTGATTTTCATATTCATAATTATTCTGAATATCAATTACCTCAATTAGCTTTTTACCGTTAACCACATTATTACCATTTTGTTTGATAATCACAGGTGATGTTTTACATAATGATGCAATAGTATTTCTATATCCTAGAGATGCACAAAATACAGCTTCAAACTGCTTTAGATTTAAAATCATATTCCTATCAAAGTAATTGCGCTCAGACTGTATTAATCTAGTTTGCTTATCTAACTTTTCAGAATTAAGTGAATTTCTAGTAACTAGCTTTTGTTCTTCTTCTATTTGTATCTTACCTGTCATATCAGATAAAAAGTCAGCAGTAGCTATATCATCAGCTCTATAAAACAGCTTATTCTGACTATTGCCAAATATTGCACCAATTAAAAAATCAGGGTCTAAATCAGCTGGAGCACCTTTTAAAAGTTTTAAGTCTTGAATTGCACTTACTATTTTTAATCCCCAGCCAAGGCTCACTGTATAGCTCTCAGCTACGAATCTTGAAATGTGTGCTACTAACTCATCAGCAAATACTGTTATATTTTGCTCTTTAGTACCATTGCGGTCTGCTTCATTAGCATGGTTACGTGCTAATTGAACTACACGGCAGAATATAAAACGTTGTATCTTCTTCATAGTCTCATCAAGTAAATCACCAACTATGTAAATACATCCACCATCTACAATTAATTCAGATAGTGATTTACCACTATTTGCATTAATAGATTTGATATTACATAGCTTGTTTAAATCTGATACAGATGATTTATACTTATCAGCGTAGCGACTTAAATCATAATCACGACATATTTCAACTAATGACTTATGAATAAACTTTATATCTCCGTCATTAGCATCACAATGATCACCGTCAATGTTCTCTGTATTTGCTTGGCAAATGAAGTGTACAAAGTTTTCCAGAAATTCTTGCTCATTCTTACGGTACACATCAGATTCAGAACCAATCTCACGTTGAGAGAATGCTTAAACTAAACAATTCTTTAAGTCACGACTATTAAAGTCTGCAATTAAGTTAATTTGTGGCACATCACAAGTTAAGTCTATATAGTTATATGGAACATTCAACTCATCGCATTTAGCTTTAAATATATGTGGCATATACTTATCACCCTTAGGATCTAAAAAGACTATAGTTTCGCCAAGCATTAAACTTTGTATTCCTAAATACTGCATAGCTACACCTTTACCACTACGAGTAGTACCAACTATTAAGAAATGACGTTTATACCAATCATCCATATTTTTTAAATAAATCGGTTTTATTTTCTCATCTAAACCAATAAAGAATCCTTTTCTTAAATTAATAAACTTTAATGGGTTATAATTTGCAATAATTGGTAACTCTTTACCCATATACCGTATATCAGTTTTAGCACCACGCCTAACACTATTTTTAACTGTAAATCGACTAAGCAACAAACTAAACTTAGCGTGTAAACTTCTAGCTCCGAATGATGCAAATGCAACTCCACTTAAAAAGCATATTGCCCACATAACTAATTTAAAATCTATTGGATATGTTTCAGGTAGTATCATGGTAGCGGGAATAATGGAAAGACTCGCAATCGACATTATTCCCGCACGCATAATATAACCAGTCTCAGATTTAAGCTTGAATAGCAATGGTAAGTTATATAACAAGAAGCCAAACATTACTAAATAGCTCATATTATTCATTAGATACTCTGTAATAACAGAATAATCCATTAATTGATTAGTTACTGACATGGTCATGTTCTCCTCGAATACGTTGTATAGTATTTGCTACCGCAAAACCACAGATACAACCAATAATAAAATCTCCAAGAAATCTAGCTACAAAGCTAAATCTCGGTGAGTAAAAAGCTTCAGCAAAGCTTAAATCAAATCTATTGCTGATATAAAAAGACACTAAAACCCCAAGAATCACAATTACGAGATAAGGCACTCGTTTAATAAAAAATGGCATTAATGAGATAACTCCAGTAATAAAACCAATTAATAAGCTATGAGATAAAATAAAATCCACATATTTTGTTGTTAGTAGCTTATATAAGCCATCCATCAACTGATTATTAAAATTGTCCATAATAAACTCCAAAGAAATAACTAAATATAGAACGAAATAAAATACAAATGATAAAACCCACCGCCCAGATTCAAGCAGAACCTAACAAACAAAAAACAAGCGTCCAGCGTAGATTTTTGTGCGTAGCTATGCAGAATGAGCAGTCCAAACTGCGAAAGTAAGAATGCTCTCCCAAGAGCATACGTAACGTTTCTGGTGAGATGATTCCCTAGAATCAACGAACGAGGAACAAACTTTGTCCCAAACAAAGTTGTGACGACCACCAAGCAACGAAACTTCCCCAGAAGTTGAGAGCAAAGACAATTGCCCACAATTGACAAAGCGCTTGCGAGAGCCGCCGTCAAAGTGCCCGCCCCAGCGAGGCACGAGACCAACCGATTTATGATTGGCGTTCAGCCAACCTTGCAAGCGTAAGCGTAGTCAATAAATGGGTTGGTCTCGTGCCGAGCGAGACGGCGGCGGGTGAATTGTTGGATTATTGAAGCGTCCAGCAAAATAGAAAAACAAGAGGGTACAACCCTGCATAGAAAGCTCCCTAGAGCTTGATAATGCGCATTTGAGTGGGTGTGTATGTTCAAGAAACACACAACGTAACTGACGTAAGTCAGACCCAATATGCACCATTAGCATATTGCCTCTACATATTAACCAGCCATTTGATTGATATGATTGTATGTTATTCATAATGAATCACTCTTATACAAACAAATCTGGTTAATTAATCGAAGCTGGTTTTGAAATTGCATCAGCACCATTCTAAGGCTGATCCAATAAACAAATACCAGTCATAACTTCATTACGATAGATGTAATCTGTAATGCTAATTGACATTGATTTACAACGTAAGAAGTGTGCGTTAAATAATGATTTTTGTGAATCAGTTAATGCAGTACCTGTACGTGGGTCAACCATATCACGCATATAACAACGCTCTAAATAATTACGTAAATCATATTTTTGCGCTTGATTCTCTGGGGTGATGTATTCAGATGATGGATATTTTCCAGTCCTAACTACAGGCTTATTAACATTAATTAAAAAATCCTTAGTAGGTGTCATAACACCCTTATAACCACTAGCAATTGAATGTCTTATCATACGGCAAATGTCGTAACCAGTTTTTTTATGAGCATTAAGATTTTGCAATATCAGTTTAATTTGTTGACTAGTGATAGATTGACCAGATTCAGACTTATATTTAGCAAATTCTGAAATAGCTAATATTTCATCATCAGTAAAACTTAAGCCAATATCAGCAATATGTTCTAACCAAATACCAATAACCCCAAATTTATTGTTTGAATTATCAGAATGGGGGATATATGGGGGTATATTATCTTTACTCTTTAACTCTATACTCTTATTCTCTAGCGTAACATTTTTCGAACAATGTTCGGATTGTGTCTGTTTCTTGTTCTTTTGAGTTAATTTTAATTGTGATTTATCAGCGGCTCGTTTAACTCTCATGCGTTCAGCATCAGCTGTTTCAGAACCAACCATTTTTTGAACTTCTTGCATGAATAATGCACCGTCATCCAGCATAGTTATTAGTCCAAGTTTAGCAAAAGCATCAATTGCCACACGAACAGTATCAATGCTCGTATTAGTTATTGATGCTAGCATTTCAGGGGTATATGGTATTGTGTCTTTGAATAGTAGCTTGCCATTATCATTGATAGATTTAAGCATTAGCTTCAAGTAAAAGATTATGTAATCTTTACCATTGGGTTGAGATTCAATAATACGAATTTCATCTCGGTTAAAGAAGTCGTGATATAGTTTGAGCCAGAAAAAGCGTTTTTGAGATGATTTGTTTGGTATCATATTTATATCCTTTGTAGAAAATGCTACCAAACTTAATTAAAAATGAAACTATTATAAAAAGCTGAGTTTATTTATTTCAGAGCTTCCAAATTTAGGATCTAGGTGTGCGTATCTTTGTGTCATCTTGGGTGTTGAATGGTTTAATAGTTTTTGTATCTTATATAATGTGGTTCCTTTTATAGCTAAATGACTTGCGAATGTGTGCCGTAATGAATGTATCACGATTATATACTTAGGGTCTTTAATATCTTTGTTAAATAAATTGTCAAATATTATTTTTAACTTTTTTTGAAAGTATTCTTTACTAAGAGGTTTACTGTTATAGGGTAGAGAAAATATATAGTCATCGTGTTTTTTATTTCTTATGAAATTTAATAATTGCAATTTTAAGTTATTGGTGAAGTATCCGTTATACCTTGGTTTATTACCTCCTGCAGCTATATTTTTATAATCATTTAAAATGATAATATTTGTGTCAAAATTAATATCTTTTACTTTGATGTGTCTAATAGTATCAAGTCTACCTCCTGTGGAAAGTGATAGTTTAACAAATATATCAAGAATTGGACTATCGATAAGCTGCTCTTGTAATTTTTGGATTTCTTCAATAGTAAGATACCGTTCTCGTGCATTATCTACGCCTTTTATTTTCGTAATATCTGATTTGACTGTTATTAATTTCTTTTTAATTCCTAGGTTAAGTATTGCATTTAGAAGGATTAGAATACTATTGACTGTACTATCTGCTAAACCTAAGTTTTTTAATCGGCATGTATGTTCATATATTTCGTCTTCGTCGAGTTCTTCAGGATTTCTATTAGAAAAAATAGATAAATGATTTCGATATCTAGATTCATCATTTTTGATATTCTTCTCAGCATTTTTACTTTGTTCTTCGTTGTTGGAAAATGGGTTTAACTTTTCTTTTCTCTTACTAATAAAATAGAACTCTGATAGTTCTAGAAGAGTAATCTTTTCATTTTTAGTATATGATGTTTTTTCACCTCTTTCTGCTTTGAGCCTAAGTTCAATGCTGATTGATTTTACTTGAGCTTGAGTAATACCTTCACTTTTATTTCCTACTAGAACTCTTTCTCTAATTGGGCGACCATTTTTATCTAAATTATTGGGGTTTAAGTAACATGCATAATAAGAGATGTCTCCATTTTTCTTATTATACATTTGAACGTTAGCGCCATATTTTTCTGATATTTGAATTTTTGTCATGTTTTTAACCTTAAAATTTGTACTAATGTACTCAAAAAATTTGAGCCATGACAGAACTTTATAGTTAAATGAGGTGAATTTAAAATAGTAACATACTGTTATAACTTGATTTGTTGTAAATTGTCTGATTGTGTCTTAATATGCAGTTTTCCCGTTTTTAAGCTCATAACCCGAAGGTCGTAGGTTCAAATCCTGCCCCCGCAACCAATTAAATCAAGGCTTTCAGCCAAATTTAGCAAAATACAAAAAATAAACTTCACAACTTATTCTCACCAATTTTTAAATTTTATCTATTTATTTTAGTGTTCATTTAACGATCAAATTAAAGTAATTTTATTAGCTATATTGACGTAAAAATAAATTGCTAATGATTGCCAAATACTAAGTTAAGAAACATAGTGGATTAACCTAAATTAAAAAGCTTAGAGTTATTCTAAGCTTTTCTTAATGGGATTATTCATAGTTACTATCCGAATTTGAGAATTAATATTTATTACGATGAACTAAATCAGCATTACAAATATTATGTAAAGTCTCCTCTTCAGAATTAAAATTTTTCCAGGTAGTTTCAATTGCATCTTCATGTTCATAAAAGAGATCATTACTAGTTTGCAAGTAATATGGAGAGAGTGGGGAGTTATTTGGTGGATACATGATTCTTCCTTTAAAAGATTGATTAAATAACCAAAGCCATTAAACAAAATATGTTTTGCAGAATAATAGTCAATGGATATTATGTAATTAATAAATAAGAGCCAGAACAATTCTGGCTCTTATTTATTGGATTATCTATTACGATCATCTCTATCGTCTTCATCTCTTGATTTATTAGCGTTATTAGAGTTATGTTTGCCGTCTTTTTGGTCAGAATTTTTTCCATTTTCAGAATCAAATTCATGATTAGAATCTTTACCTCCTTTGCTGGCAGCATTACGTTGTTTTGACGAGTCCATTTCATCAAAACCTTTATTTGAGTTATTGTTTTGTTTTTCAGAGAAATCCCTGTTAGCGTCTTCTTTTTGATGAACATTAGAATTATTACGATTATTTGTTGTCATGATTAACTCCTAGATATTAAAAAATTTAATTATACGCAGTAAAATAAGACAAAATCTCTTAATTTATCTACGTTAAGCATTATATGCTGATGAAAATTAATTTACAAGATCTATGGTGTTACAATTCTACGGTATAAAATTACTTCTAAACTCTTTGGGAAAACCTCTCATAATGCTGCTCTAAACCTTAGTATTTAGGCTAATACTTACTACCAAGATCTATGGTAAAACATATTATGCTTATCTGTTAAAGTACAATATAACTAATAAATTAGTTATATAACTTAACTTTTTATTAACATACTTAAGGAGTAGTTTATGAATTTAATTTCTCATAATCATAATTATAAAATAATAACTTGGGCAGTGCTTGGTGGAACAGTAGTAGCTTTGAGTGCTGAGATTGTATTAAACTTTTTAGGTATTGGTATGGGCCTATCTAGTTTTAGGGTTAAGCCTGATACTCTTACTAAAATTAGCACGTGCTCTATTATTTGGCTAACTATAAGTGGATGTACTTCAATGCTCTTAGGAGGGTGGGTAGCTGGTAAAATTTCTTGTTGTTTTCAATACAAAAATCGTATTATGCATGGATTACTAGCTTGGGGTCTAGCAACGCTTATTACAGTTTTTGTAACAGCTACAGCCGCAGGAACTATTGTTGGTGGATTTACAAATGTAGTTAGTGGAAGCGTAAATAATATAACTTTAAGTGCAGATAATGCGACTGGTAATGTTGAAATAAATTCAAATCAAGATGCTGAAGACTTTAGCGAATTATCTATGGCGATGAGTATCGCATTTTTGCTTAGTGCTATTGCTAGTATGGGAGGCGCAGCTTTTGCTAGACCTGAGGGTACTACTGAAGGATTTTCAGATGAAAATCCCCATTTATAACGAATAATCTTTTTGTGAGCTTACTTACAATAGATCAAAATTAAAAATTATAAGAATGCAGACTTTTAACTTAATGCCTTTATATTTTACATATAAAGTTTTGAATATATGGTTAAAAGCCTGCTTTTATTGAATGGCTTTCATCTACTAATCATTAAAATTTCTAGTGGCAAATTTAGTAATAGCATCAATGCTGTGTCCATCACCTACAATTATATTAAAGTTAGCACTTTCTGGTAAAATTAGTAAATAATCAGCTATTAATTGATTGTTAAATTGATTATTAATCTCATCTACAGAAGTAAGAGATGGATCATAATAAGAATAGATTGGAGTTAACGTAAAGTTATTACTACTTTCTAAATTAGGTATAGTTTCCAATGCAATTTGTAAGTTGGTTAATTTCTTAATTGTAGCCCAATGCTTAGATGATGTTTCTACAAATAACTTATCTTTGTGCCATATTTCATCATGCTTATATAGCGAAGGATTATTTGAAGCGATTAATATTCTGCTATTTTGCTTCATAATATTACCAATGTTAAATGATGTGGTAGCTGATTTCTTTATTATGAAACTATCATAATTATCTATAATATTTTGATATATTATATCTATATTTTGTTCAGACATTAATCCTTTTTCATCCCAAAGGTTATCATCTAGATCTATTATAATTATTTCTTTTGGATGCTTACTTAAAAATTTTAATATTTGTTTATTTATGTTATTAAAAGTTTCTCCAAGATACATATTTGAAGTAAATATTTGATCATTTTGTATACATAGTGATAAATTAAAGTACCTCACCCCGCGATCTAACTGTTTTGAAAGTGGGTACTTAATAGTAACAAATGCATTGGTTAATTGCTGCATATTTAAGCTCTCATTTTCAGATAGTAGCTTATATATTTGAGCGTTATTATTATCGCTAATTAATTCTCCATGGCATATTTGTGAATATTTATTGATGGTATAAGAGCCACTTGCATAAGTTCCAGGTATAGTTATTTGTGATAAATTTTTGCTTTCAATTAATGATTTATTTTGTCCCATCCATTGATTGGTTTTTGTATTGCCAAAATAATCAGGTAATACCGTGCAAGAAGATATTATTATCCATAAAGTTATAATAGAGAGTAAGTTTTTTAGATTGAGCATATTGAGATCATATTATGGAATGTATTGTTTATTTAAATAGGTATCTAGAGCATAACTTGAGCCTAACATTGCAGGGTACTTATGTGTAATTACATAAATAGGCATTTTTTCAAGATATGAGCGATATCTTCCTTTGTCATAAAAACGATTTAGAAAATCTGATTGCATAAAGTAATCAAGTATTTGAGGAATTATTCCGCCACCGATATATATTCCACCAAATGAGCTTGTAATGCATGCTAAATTGGAAGTAAAAGTGCCAAAAATTCTACAAAAGTGATCAATAGTTTGCTTGCATATAAAACAAGTATTATTTATTCCTCGCTCAGTAATTTGATTTGGTGTAGGAATATTATTTTCAATTGCTATATTATTAATACTACAAACAGCTTCATAAATGAGTTGTAGTCCAGGGCCAGATAACATACGTTCTGTTGAAACATGGTGAAACCTACGATGGCAAAAATTCCATAAGTCAAACTCTTCTTCAGAAACGGCAACAAAGCTAGAGCGTCCTCCCTCTGCAGGTATAGCAAAATATTCTTCATTTATAGGGTGTTTAATTAATGTAGCCATTCCAAGCCCTGTACCTGGGCCAATGATTGCGATTGGTTTACCTCTGTTAGTTTCAGTACCTGCTATTTTTATTACACCATCTGCTGGAATATGAGGGATTGATAAGGCTAGGGCATGAAAGTCATTTAAAAAAATTAAGCTATCTAATTTTGCATCTTTTTGAGTTTGTGACATTGATGATAAGTGCCAAGGGCTATTTACCATAAATAATGTATCATCAACAATTGGCGATGGCACTGCTAGGGCTGCATGTTTTATATCTGTATGACTAGTAGTAATTAAATATGTTGTAATGGCTTCTGCTAGTGTTTTATAGTCATTACACTGGTATGTTTTTATATCTTCGTAAATGTATGGAGCTACCTCAATAGCAAAGCGAGCATTTGTGCCACCAATATCACTAACCAAACGTGGGAAAGTTAGATTCATTTTAAGTTCCTTAAGGTAAATAGCCCTTATTTATAAGCGTATCAAGAGCATAGCTAACGCCAAGGAAAGCTGGGAATTCATGTGTTATAACATACACCGGAATTTTTTCTAAGTATTTTCGTAAACGACCTTTATCCTCAAATCTGCACCGAAAGTCTGATTGATTAAAATATTCAATAATTTTAGGTACAACACCACCACCGATATAGACACCACCAAATGAGTTTGTAGTTATTGCTAAATTACTAGATACTGTTCCAAGCATTCTACAAAAATGGTCTAAGGTTAATTGTGAAATCCAACATTCTCGATTAATTGCTCGATTGGTTATTTCGGCAGGAGTTGGTAATTGATCAAACTTATAATGTTTTTGGTGACATACCGCTTCATATATTAGTTGTAGACCTGGTCCAGATACAAATCTTTCAAAAGAAACATGACTAAAACGCCTATGAACAAATTGCCATAATTCCATTTCTTCTAAGTTAGCTGGTGCAAAGGTTGTATGTCCACCTTCAGCCGGTACTGCTAGGTAATCGCCATTTGGATGTTTTATGAGAGTTGCAACGCCTAGACCTGTGCCAGGCCCAATTACTCCACGAGGTCGATTCTCTTCTGTATCGATCCCACCAATTTTAGTTAAATAATCGGTAGGTATATGCGGAATAGATAATGCTAGGGCGTGAAAATCATTTAAGAAAACAATGTTTTTTAATCCAAGTTCTTTTTTTGTCTCGGAAATAGACATGGTTTGCCATGGGTTATTTACCATGTAAATAGAATCGCCAACGATTGGAGTTGGTAATGCAAGTCCAACATATTCAACATGATTTATGCCGATACTTAATAAGTATGCATTTGCGGCTTCAACAAGATCTTTATAATCTTTACATGCTAATACTTTTATGTGCTCGTATTTATATGGAGAAACTTCTAAACTAAATCGAGCATTTGTGCCACCAATATCGGCAACTAAGCGAGGGAAACTATTTGTTATCATATATTTTATTCTTTGTTAATTATGCCAATATACGTCAAGAGATTTTTTATTTGCTAAAACATAGCTAATTGGGTATGTTTTAGTTAGCTTAGCATCAGCTTCTGTAATAATGTTTAACTTATTTAAACCGCTAATACTTACAAAAATTTTTTTACTGTCTAATATGCCATATAAGCTTAAGCCAATTCTTTGATATTTTGCTGAAATTGGTTTTGTAACTACATATTTTTCTACAGCATTATCTAATTCTAAAGCATGATCTAGTTCATTACAACATGGAAATATTGATGCTGTATGACCATCATCACCCATACCCAACACTATTACATCTATAGATTTAATCTGTAAGTTTGCATTAGTAATGCAGCCAATAATATCTCTTGTAGTTACTAATCCAGTAAAAAATGCAGTTTCGGCATTATTAATTAAAAGATTTTTACGAACCATATTTTCATTGCTATCTTCTGATTTGACATCAGTGAATCGTTCGTCAACTAAAGTTATGGTGACTTTATTCCATTCAATAGATTTTTTACTTAATAGTTGTAGAAATAATATAGGGCTTTTCCCACCCGATACGGCAAGCGTTGCGTAGCCTTGAAGCTTTATAATTTCAGTTAGAGCTAATGAAACTGATTGAGCTAAAGATTCTGCCTGAGTGTAATTGTCATTAAATTTTAAAAGATTCATAACTTAATTTTTTATAATACTATTTGATAAACTATATTGTAGCGTATATTTTATAATTGTGTAGTGTAATAAATTTGTTAATTAGAAGAAATAATATTGTAAATGACTTTTACTATTCTAAATATGTGGTCTGATATGTAGTTGTGGTATAATAATCAACGATAAAATGTATTTTTAGAGGATGTATATATGAGCTTTTTAGCTGGTAAAAAAATCTTAATTACTGGTCTTATTTCAGACCGTTCAATTGCTTATGGTGTGGCTAAGGCTTGTTTTGAACAAGGCGCTGAGATAGCTCTTACATATCAAAATGAAAAGCATGCAGAGCGAGTAGCTAAGTTTGCAGCAGAATTTAATTCAAAATTAGTCTTTCAATTAGATGTTACTAGTGATGAACATATTACGAAACTATTTACTGATTTAGCAACACACTGGGATGGTTTAGATGCATTATTGCACTCAATTGCATATACTCCTAAAGAGGGGTTAGGTGGGGATTTTGTAGAAAATATTAGCCGTGATACATTTAATTCTTCAAATGATATTTCTGCATATAGTTTAATTGCACTTGGTCGTGCTGCGCGCCCTATGATGCAAGGCCGTAATGGTTCAATTGTTTGCTTAACTTATTTAGGCGGTGAGCGTGTTTTACCTAATTATAATATGGCAGGTGTTGCTAAAGCAGCATTGGAATCAACTATGCGTTATATGGCATCAACTTTAGGTGCTGAGGGTATCCGTGTTAATGCAGTATCAGCAGGCCCAATCAAAACATTAGCGGCAAGTGGTATTAGTGGATTTAGCAAGATTTTAGGGTTTGTGGCTGAACACGCGCCATTGCGCCGTGGGGTTACGACTAAAGAAGTTGGTAATGCTGCTGCATTCTTATTTTCAGATCTATCTAGCGGTATTACTGGTGAAATATTATACGTTGATGGTGGTTATAATATAACTGCTGGTGGTTTAGAAAGCTAGATAAGTGTCACAAGTGCAAAATTTGGATATTATATCAATTGCATCTCAAGTTTTTGATGATGAAATTTCTGGTCTTGTATCGCTTAAGTCAGCATTAAATGATAGTTTTATTCGTGCTGTAAACATGATTTTATCTTGTAAAGGTAAAGTTATTGTTTCTGGTATGGGTAAGTCTGGACATATAGGTAATAAAATAGCTGCCACATTAGCCTCTACTGGTACGGCAGCTTTTTTTATGCATCCTGCTGAAGCATTGCATGGTGATTTAGGTATGATTTCAGCAGAAGATTTATTAATTGCAATATCTTATTCTGGTGAATCAGACGAGCTTGCAGCTATATTGCCATTAGTCAGACGTAAGCATATTCCTGTAATAGCTATGACTGGCGGTGAAAACTCTACATTAGCTAAGTTATCAGATTGTGTTTTATTAACTAAAGTAGATAAAGAGGCTTGTCCTTTAAATTTAGCTCCAACAACGAGTACAACAGTTACTCTTGTATTAGGTGATGCTTTAGCTGTAGCATTGTTATCGAAACGTAATTTCCAACCTGAAGATTTTGCGATGTCACATCCAGGTGGTAGTTTAGGACGTAGATTATTAACAAAAGTTAGCGATATTATGCATGTCGATGATCGGATACCTTTTGTAAAGAAAAATGCCTCATTAAAAGAAACAGTATTAGAAATTAGTCAAAAAGGTTTAGGCTTAACTGCGGTAATTGATGATGATTTTAAAGTAATTGGGGTTATAACAGATGGTGATATGCGTCGTATTTTAGATAGTGATAATGACATCCGTACGTTACTTGCTGCTGATTTTATGGTTAATAATCCAAAAACAATTTTAGCAAATGAGATGGCTATAGATGCAGTTGATTTAATTAACAAACATAATATTAGTGCTCTATTAGCTGTTGATGAAAATCATAAATTAGTGGGTGCATTTAATTTACATGATTTATTTAAAGCCAAATTAATTTAGAGAGCAATTATGGATCAAAACTTAATAGAAAAAATAAAAAAAATAAAACTAATTGCTACAGATGTTGACGGTGTTTTAACAGAAGGCTTTGTTTTTATAACAAATGATGCCAAAGAACCATTTGGTAAATTTAATATACTAGATGGATTTGCTGTTATTATGGCCCGTGAAGCTGGTTTAAAGACAGTTGTTATTTCCGGACGTAAGTCAGAAGCTACGGAGGCTCGTTGCCAAAAGCTTGGGATGGATCAAGCATTTACTGGCGTAGAAGAAAAAAACGTACAAATTTGCCAAGTCGCAGAGTCTTTTGGAATTTCTTTAGATGAAATAGCATATATAGGTGACGACTTAATTGATCTACCAGCATTAAAGTTGGTTGGTTTAAAATGTGCACCGAATAATGCTGTAAATGATGTAAAGTCATTTGTAGATTATGTTAGTCCATATAAGGGCGGTACTGGTGCATTTCGTGATATAGTTGAATTAATATTACGCACACAGGATAAATATAAACAAATATTAGACAAGTATTTACAATAGATTTAATATGCTAAAAGCTAAATCATCACATTTATTTAATTTCTTTACTGGACTCGTATTGTCCATATTATGCTTATTGCTTAATTATTTAACTCATATTGATTTTAAAAAACTATCCTTACCAAAAGATAAACCTGCTTTTTCTGCAACAGGTATAAATGCTAGTTTATATGAGTCTAATGGTGTAATGTTATATGATTTTATGGCTGAAAGTGGTACAGAATTCCCAGATAGTAATGTGATCAATCTTTCTTATTTAACAGTAAAATCTTTTGATAAAGATAAGAGTAATTTAACTCAACAGTTAACAAGCAATAATGGTTGGGTTGATACAAAAACGTCTCAAGCTTTTTTAGGTGATAATGTAGTTATCACTATTTTTAATGTGGATCCGAGTCAAAATATAATAATTAAGACCAAAAATGTTTCTATTGATTCTCATGCTAAAGTTGCCAATACAAGTGAAAAGATACAAGCAACTCAAGGCAAAAGCATTTTGACTGGAAATGGTGTTAAAGTTGATTATGATAAACAAATTTTGACAATTGAATCAAATGTTAAGGTTATATATGTTACTAAATAAAATAATAATATTAAGTTCGCTAAGTATAGTTTTTAATGTTGCTTTTGCATTAAAAACTGATAATGATAAACCGGTACAAATTACTGCAAATAGCGCAACAGCAGATCAAAAAAATAAGACAACGCAGTTTACAGGTAATGTAGTTATGACTAGGGGTAGTATTTTGGTTAAAGCCAATACTGCTAATGCATCACAAGATGCTAATGGTAATAATACTATTAAGTTGGTTGGTACTCCGATTACCTTTGAGCAAATGAATGATGATGGCGAAAAAACCGAAGGACAATGTAATAATTTTGAATATAATACTAAGACAAATTTGGCAGTGTTAACGGGGCGTGCAAGGGTTAAAAAGGGCGAAAATGTTGTTATGGGCGACAAGCTTACCTATAATACACAAACACAAATTTATAGCGCTACTTCAAATAATGCAAATGGAGTAAATGCTGAAAAATCAGGTAGGGTAACAGTTATCTTACAGCCAAACCAAAAAGGACAAGATAAAAATGCAGGAAGTTTCTAAAACAGAGCCAAGTTTTTTAGAGGTTAAAAACCTCAAGAAGCAATTTAAAAAACGAGTGGTTGTTAAAGATGTTTCATTTAGCGTAAGAAGCAATGAAGTTATTGGATTACTTGGACCAAATGGTGCTGGAAAAACAACTAGTTTTTATATGGTTGCAGGGCTGTTGGCAAGTGATGCTGGGGATATATACCTTAATGGTGAAAATATAAAAAGCATGCCAGTGCATAAAAGAGCTGAACTAGGATTAGGATACTTACCACAGGAAGCTTCGATATTTAGACAAATGAGCGTAGAAGAAAACATACGCTCTATACTTGAGCTAAAAAAACTAGATAAAGCAACTATTAAAAAAGAATTAGATAGGCTTTTAACATCTTTAAATATAGATCATTTGCGTGACTCTAATGCTATGGCACTCTCAGGTGGAGAACGTAGGCGTTGTGAAATTGCGCGAGCGTTGGCAAATTATCCACGATTTATATTATTGGATGAGCCATTTGCTGGGGTTGATCCTATTGCAGTTGCTGATATTCAAAAAGTAGTTTCTTTTTTAAAAAACTTGGGCATTGGTGTTATTATTACAGATCATAATGTTCGCGAAACATTAAGAATTTGCGATCGTGCTTACATTATTAGCGAAGGTAGGGTATTAGCTAGTGGCTTACCTGAGGAATTAGTTAATGATGAGCAAGTAAAAAGAGTTTATTTGGGCGAGAATTTTACATATTAATTTTGGAAGGGTTTTTGGGTGAGTAAAAGTAAATTCCAATTGTTTGGCATTGGAGATTTTAGCGCTTCAGCTACGATTGTATTTGATAATTTAACAAATATGGCAGTTATTGCATTTTTATTAATGAATATATTTGGTATGCCTGCTGACATAGTGCTAGGACGTATTATTCCGGGTTTATCTGTTGGTATCGTATTTGTTAATGCTGTATTTATTTATATGGCATATAAACTATCAAAGAAAACTGGTCGTAATGATATTTGTGCATTTCCTGCGGGATTAGATGTACCCACATCAATTGGTATAAGCTTATCTGTTATAGGTCCAGTATTTTTAATGTCTAAAAGTAATGGATTAGACCCATCTACGGCAGCACTACATGCTTGGTATATTGGTTCTGCTTGTTCATTTTTTATAGGTGCAGTGAAATTTCTTGCATCTTTTTTTATTGAAAAAATTAAGCATTTAATACCTACTGTTGCTCTTCTTGGTGGATTAGCAGGTGTAGCAATTGGTTTAATTATTTTTATGCCTCTTATCTCAATGCTAGAAATGCCAATAATAAGTTTTGCAGTATTAACTGTAATTATTATGGTGTTCTTTGCTGGTTATCGATTGCCAGGTAATTTCCCGTCAGTACTATTTGCTATAATTTTAGGATTAATATGCTACTATATTGTTCAAATAGTTAGTACTGGTCACGTAGCACTTCCTTCAGCTGAGCATTTGAAATTATCTTTACCAGTATTTGATAGCAAGATATTAACCTATATAAAAACGGCTTTTCCATTTTATACGATAGCATTTCCATTTGCGATGATTGTGATATTTGGGACAGTTTCTGTTTCTGAGAGTGCTCGGGTTATTGGTAGTAATTATTCAACTAAATCATTATTGATGTATGATGGAATTGCAACTATGTTAATGGGTGTCTTTGGTGGTATAGCTCAAACAACTGCATATGCAGGATTCCCAGCATATCATAAAATGAATGCACGTTCAGGTTATATGATTGCTAATATAATATTTGTGGGTATTGGTGCTTGGTTAGGATTAGTGGGTTATATAATTCAGCTAATTCCTGAGGCTGTATTGGCGCCTGTGCTTTTATATATTGGTTTGGAGATAGCCATTCAAGTATTTATGGTGT
This sequence comes from Burkholderiales bacterium, assembly GCA_028693355.1. Taxonomy (GTDB): domain Bacteria; phylum Pseudomonadota; class Gammaproteobacteria; order Burkholderiales; family UBA11063; genus Aquella. The sequence continues at coordinate 13,622 of JAQUVM010000013.1, read as the reverse complement.
GTGATAAAAAATACTATCCAGCAGCTATATTAGGGCTTTTACCATCGATAGCGCGGTTATTAGAAATTAAATTTTCGTCTAACCCAGATCTAGTATCTATGGATAAATTAAATAATATGCTAATTACCGTTGCTAATGGAAAAATAAATGATATTAGTGCAATAGTAACATTTGGTAATGGATTTATTATTACGGGCACACTTTGGGCTACATTAGTTTATTATATGATCGAGCGTAAGATATTTGCTGTTGTGTCAGTCAGTGTTATTTTAGCTATTATGTCGTTTTTTGGTGTGATTCATTCGGTATTTCTTGATGGCTCTTCATATTGGTATCCAAATTTAATACCTGCTCAACAGTTTATTACTATGAACTATGTTATAGGTTATTTAATGATAGCTCTAGTATCTTTTATCGTTCATATGATTTCGACAAAAGAGGATATAGCACATTAAAATAAGAAACCAGAATTTTTCTGGTTTTTTATTTTCAAATAGGATAGGAGCTTAGTAACTTTAAGTGTTTTTTTTGAAATAAAATATTGACAAAGTTTTTATTCTTATGTGATAATAACCACCTCAGCAAGACTAGTACGGTTGATGCGGGAGTAGCTCAGCTGGTAGAGCACAACCTTGCCAAGGTTGGGGTCGCGAGTTCGAATCTCGTCTCCCGCTCCAGAAAGTTTTGTTAGCAGGCTTTAAAAAGCTTTGCGGGAGTAGCTCAGTTGGTAGAGCACAACCTTGCCAAGGTTGGGGTCGCGAGTTCGAATCTCGTCTCCCGCTCCACGAGCATCCAAAGCCAATAAGGCGGGGTGGCAGAGTGGTTATGCAGCGGCCTGCAAAGCCGTGGACGCCGGTTCGATTCCGACCCCCGCCTCCACAACAAGATGGTGTTCGCACACACGCAATATTTACATTGCCGCGGTGGCGGAACAGGTAGACGCAAGGGACTTAAAATCCCTCGGGATTTAATTCCCGTGCCGGTTCGATTCCGGCCCGCGGCACCATCTCTTTCCTAGATAAGATTCCCTCTCATGATAAAATTTAGTTATAGAAGATATAATATTCTTGACGGTCAGTTAACTAGATCTCTAGTTGATAAGATTGTACGTCGCTCATTATGCAATAAATATCAAAATGTTATTTTAAATATTGAAATTGTAGATATAGAAACTTCTCAAGCATTAAATTTAGAATATCGTGGTAAAGACTATCCGACAAATGTAATTTCTTTAGAATATCCAGAAATGCGTGATAAATTTAATATGCTGTCTGGAGATCTAATCCTATCTCATGACGTTATTTTAAAAGAAGCATTAGAACAAAATAAGTCCATTGAACATCATTATTTACACATGCTAGTGCACGGTTTGCTACACTTGCAGGGCTATGACCATATTGATGATAAAGAAGCAAATGAAATGGAGCAAATTGAGATAGATATTTTAAAAACATTTCAAATAAATAATCCATATACAAATTTATAAAATAATTGATAAAACGATAGTGAGCAACTTATGAAACTTAAGGCATTTTTTCCATATTTTATTTTAATACTCGCAGGTGGTTTATCTGTATTTGCATTCGCCCCATTTAATAAACCATTATTTATTATTGTTTCATTATTTGGATTGATTTGGGTTAGTAATAGCTTTATTTCAAAAAAGCAAGTGATTATTGGTGTATTAATATATGGTTTAGCTTTCTTTTGGTCTCAATTATATTGGATGTTTTACTCATTATATAGTGTGATTAATATCGGGTTTATTAATTCTGCATTAGGTATAATGCTATTTTGTTTATATTTATCTGTTTATTTAGTATTATCGATATTAATGTTTAGACGTTTTAAAACTTCATCAGATGAATTTAATTATTTGTTCTTACTACCTAGTTGCTGGGTCTTAGGAGAATGGCTGCGTGGCTGGGTATTTACTGGGTTTTCGTGGTGTGATATTGCTTATACTCAAGTAAACAATTATTTAATGCAGGGATTTTTCCCTGTGTTGGGTAGTTATGGGGTTTCTTGGCTGGCAATGAGTGTAGTAGGGTTTTTATTTTTAGTTTTAATTAACAATCGTATTTTAGTAAGTAATAAACCAAATATTACATTACAAAATAGATTAGCAATTATTTATTTTGTTATATTAGCCATAGTTGGTTATGGCATTCATGGTATATCTTATACTAGTAGCTATGGTAAGCCAACAAGTATCGCATTGGTGCAGGGTAACATAAATGGTGCAGAAAAATGGAATGAAAATAAATTTTTAGATCATTTAAATCATTATACTAGTTTAATTAAACAAAGTAAAGCTGATTTGGTAGTATTGCCAGAAACAGCTATACCCACGTATATTAAATATCTACCAGAGCACTATATTGAGGATGTAAGTAATATAGCACGTAAGAATGGTGCTGAGTTAATTATAGGTATGCCTCGCGAAATTAATAATCGTGGTGACTATGTAAATGCTGCGGTAGTTATTACAGAATCAGGTTTTCCATATTATGCTAAAAATCATTTGGTTCCTTATGGGGAATATATTCCATTAAAAAATATTTGGGGTAAATTTTATTTATTTGCTGGAATTCCTATGGTAGGTTTTTCATCTGGTGGAGATAATCAAAAACCAATGTCGTTGGCCAATCAAAAAATAGCATTTAATATTTGCTATGAAAATGGTTTTGGTAGCGAGTTAATCAAGGCTGCTTCAAATTCAACGGTAATGTTAAATTTGAGCGATATGGTATGGTATGGAGATAGTATTGCAGAAGATCAGCACCTGCAGCTTTCTCAAGCCCGCGCAATGGAAAATCAACGCTATTTTCTTCAAGATACTAATAGTGGTTTAACTGCCGTTATAGATCATTTTGGACATGTTGAAGCTACGTTACCATCATTTACTTCAAATATACTGACAACGTATGTGCAGGGACGCGTTGGCATAACGCCATATCAAAGATATGGGAATTATCCGATAGTTATATTTTCTGGTTTAATATTATTGCTAGCTTTATTTTTACGTAAAAAGTTTTAATAAAGAACTATATTTATGACTATATAGAGAAAGTATTTGATGTGGTTATTATAACAAGTGCTTAGTAACCAATATTACGACCAACTCCATTACATATATAATTATATTCTTGCCATGCAATGCTGCCACTTTTTACTTGTGCTTCTTTATCGCTATAAAGAGGCATTTCTTTTATTTGCTTACCTAGTTGATCATATAGCACTGTAGAGTTTATTATATAAGACTTATTATTGCAGTTCATTTGCCAGTTTGAAATGCTATATGTATATCTGAGGCTATTTGGTGGATATGGATATAGATTAGTATCCATAATAGTCTTACGTTCTTGAAAGCTGTATTTATTATTGCCTACAGCATTTATACTGGAGTCATTTATTTCAACACCAAATGATCCGTTATAACTTAACCCAAGGTATCGCCAATTATCCCCATTTCCACCAGGTAATACTTTGGCTGGAACACGAGGCATCTTGCTTTTACTGCTATAGCTACTACTTGAAGATTTACTTTTAGCAGGGCTCGTAGAACATGATATACAAGTAAAAGTAAATATTATGATGAGTATATGTTTTTTTGATTTCATAGTAAGAAAAATAGTGCCAAAATTATTGGCACCATGCTCTTTAAGATATTGCTAATTATTTTTTCTTAGCAACAGCTTCTTTCAACTGTTTACCAGGTTTGAATTTAGGAGCTACTGATGCAGCAATCTTAATTTCTTTACCTGTAGCTGGGTTACGACCAACGCGAGCAGCACGCTCAGCTGTTGAGAAAGTACCAAATCCAACTAAAGTAACGCTATCCCCTTTTTTAAGTGAGCTTGTTACAGCTTCAATAAAACCATCTAATGCTTGATTAGCTTTAGCTTTAGAAATTTCAGCACTATTTGCAATTATTTCCACTAATTCAGCTTTGTTCATAATAAACTCCAAAAAAATAACATATAGTTACTTGTTAATAATAATTCTATTACCACGGTTACAACCGTATTTATACCAGATACAATTTATATAGTCAAGATATATTATACTTATTTAGAGGTATTGCAGTGCTTACAAACGGATTTATATAATCTTTACTATATATTACTTTAATAAAATATTTTAAGAGCATATATTTTATTAATAAAAGCTATGATATATTTATAATGACTATTACTTAATGATGTGTTTAATTAGGTATTACTTTGCTTAGGTGTGTACATGTGTAATATATTGTTTTATTTGATATTATTGAGCTCATTCGCGATTATTGTTTCAAAGTGAAGTTGTAATTTATCTTTTATTTGTTGAGGTTTACTGTGATTTATAATTAGAGATGTATCACTCAAGGTGATTTTTTCTGTAATTAGTAATAATTGAAAAATAATAGAACAATCTTTGTTTAAAAATTTTCTAATAGATATGTTGTATTTGGCTACATTTTGAAATATTTTGTATGCTCGCCAAATATTTAACTGTTTTAATTGTGCCAATATTTGGTTAGGATTAGCGGTAAGGTCTATATTATTTATAGTGTGGTATAGCTTAATTTGTTTTAATGTATTTGTATCGATGGCTATTTCTTGAGGGTTTTCTGCGCAATATTCACTCAGGTAGAGTAGTTTTTCTGTTTTAGACTTTAATTTATCTATATTTATTATAAACTCATCAAGGTTTGTGAGTAATTGAGTTGACAGACTTGGGAAGAATTTATCTAGTCCATTTATTTCTTTTAATGTTATAAAAAATAAGCTACTATGATGTGTGTCTAGAGATTTATTAAGTTCGTTAATAATTCTTTCTTTGCTAATAGTCATTACATCAGGTAATTTTATCATTTGCTTTAGGTATTCGTATGTTTCAACTGCAATACTAAAATTTAGCTTGGCTCTAAACCTAGCAACTCTTAAAATTCTTAATGGATCTTCCATAAAAGCAGGTGAAATATGGCGAATAATTTTTGCATGTATATCTTTAATCCCATCATATGGATCAATGAAATTCCCATTATCATCTTCTGCTATCGCATTAATTGTAATATCTCGTCTAAATAAGTCTTCTTCTAATGATACGTTATCGCTATTAATCATGAAAGAGGTATGGTTAATCCCATTTTTATATTCTTTTCTTGCTAGGGCATATTCTTCATGTGTGTTAGGGTGTAAAAAGACAGGGAAATGATTACCAACTTTTTTATATCCAAGCTGCAACATTTCATTTTCATTACTACCTACTACTACATAATCACAATCACTAGGTCTTACTCCTAATATTGTGTCTCTAACATATCCTCCAACTCGATAAATCTTCATGTTTTAAAAACCATTTTCAATACTTAGTTTGTGGGGAGATGTTGAGTCACCATCTGTATTATCATCATCTGCTATATAGCCAGTATCGCTATTACTTATTTTATTTAAATATTCATTCATATCTAAAGAAGATTTATTAATTATGCTATCATAAATTAATCTATTAGACATAATATGCTGCACATAATCATGAGTTATCTTAAATGGAATTAATTCAATCTGTACTGTATTATCTAGATGATTAAATGCGGTTTGCCATTTATGTGCTCTTCCAGGTCCAGCATTATAACCAGCACTTGCATAAATCAGATTACCATTAAATTTTTGTAATAAATGCGATAAAAACCAAGTTCCAAACTGTATATTACATTCATATGATTTATAGCAATTGCTGCTATTTAATTTTTTACTAATATATAAAGCAGTATTTGGCATTAATTGCATTAAACCAACCCCACCATCAAATGCTAGAGCATTTGGATTAAATCTACTTTCTTGTCTTGTTATTGCTAATGGAATTGTTTGCTCTATTTGATAGTTAGAAGAGTATTTTTTATAAGCATCATTAAATAAAACAGGGTATCCTCTGCTTGGGTCTAATTTTTTGACTCTACTACCACCATATATTGCTATAGTATTTATATTTAAACTATATGCTTTATCGCTAATTGCAGCAATGTCTTCATCATTAGAATTATTTATGGCTCTATAGATTAATTGAGTACCTAGGCTGGTTAATAAGGTAGAGTTATTTTGTTTTCCAACTATATATAAATTAAACCCCGTATTTGCCTCATCGAATAGGGCAATATTATTAAAATTATTTGCAATAATGGGCTTATCTAATTGTAGTGGACTTCGTAGTGCCGATTGTCCTAATAAAGAGTAGTAATCAAAAGATTTTGGCATTTTATTTAGAACATCTAGTGCATCACTTTTTCTTCCTAGTTTATTTAAGGCAAATGATTTCCAGTATATCCAGCTATTTAGATTTTGTAATGATTTTGGCATTTTATTTATACTATCTATGACATTATTCCAATCTGATAATGCGAGATATGTTCTGGCTCTCCATTCATATTCCGTATCACTTATGTATTTATCATTTCCTTTTTGTATTGAATCTTTTGCTTCATTAAACATCTGTTTTGTAGCAAACACATATCCCAAGTAATTATAAAGAAGTTTTTTTAAATCTTTGTCAAGATCTGAAGCATTTAATTCATTTAATGCTAGGCTTGGGTCTTTTATGGCAATGCTATTTATGCGATATATTTTTTGATACGAGGTTTGTGTTGATTTACTAGATAATTGACTATTTAAAAATCCAGTTTTTATTCCCAAGTTGTTAGCTATTTCGCTAAATTGGGTAATTTGATTATTTTTAAATAGGTTTATTACAAACTGGTCCTCTTCTTCTTTAGTTGTTTGCTTATTAGCGGCTTTAGTAGCAATTAAAGATACACACCATGTTGGTATTTTGTTACGTATTACATCGCTAATATTTGTTTGCATTTTTTTATTATTGTTGAGTGCATAGTTTGCTAAATCATAACCGCAAACTTCATTTTGTGATACTGACGAATTTAATAATTGATTATATACATTAGCGTACCAAAGCCAGTTTTGTGTATTAAAGAAAAATGTCAATAATTTATGCTTTAGATCATTACTTAAAAAAGAATTTTTATATGTATCGATAAATGCAATAGCTTGAGCCGGATTAGATTTATTTAACATATTTAATGCTAAAAAATAATTTGCCAACTTAGAGTTATCTGGATCTTTAGTAAGGTTTTGTAATGAGTTGGTATCATTTTTAGTATACAAGTTATATACATTTTTTATATTGCTGATTTCATCTGCTTGGCTGTAGTTTATAATGAATGTGCTTAATAGAGCGAGAATTATTTTTTTCATATGTTTTTTTGATACATTTTTGTTATTGTTCTAGGTAGGTATTTTATTCTATGTTTATAAATGATTGTGTAAAAATTCGGATTAATATAATGATTGTTAATATCTGGTATAATATCTCCCTTATTCTTATCTAAAATTAAGATTATTCAATATTAAGAGCTATACTATGTCATCAAAAAAGTTGAACCTGTCTGAATGGGCATTAAAAAACCAACCATTAATAAAATATTTTCTTATTTTATTATTTATCATTGGAGCGTTTAGTTATAATGGCTTAAACCAGCGTGAAGATCCAGATTTTACTGTGAAAACAATGGTTGTACAGGTTATGTGGCCAGGTAGCACCGAAAAACAAATGGAAGATCAGGTTGTCGATAAAATCGAAAAAAAACTGATGGAGCTTCCAACTTTAGATTATACGTCAAGTCAAATACGTCCAGGTTATGCAATTATAGAAGTTAATCTAGGCGATACCGTTAGAGGGCAAGATGTTTATGACTCTTGGTATCAAGTTAGAAAAAAACTATCCGATATTAAAGACACACTTCCACAGGATATTCAAGGTCCATACTATAATGATGAATTTGGTGATACGTATAGTAATATATTAGCATTCCAATCAGAAGGTTATTCTTATGAAGAACTTCGTAAAGTCATAGAAGATGTAAAACGAGAAATGTTGTCGGTTCCAGGGGTAATGAAAGTTGACTTAATTGGAACTCAGTCAGAGAAGATTACAGTTAATTTATCAAGCGCAAAACTTTCCGCTATGGGTGTTAGTTTAGAGCAGGTATTGAATGCTTTGCAAAACCAAAATGCGGTTAATTCTGCAGGTATATTTAATACTACAAAAAATAATATTATTGTGCGAGTTACAGGTAACTTTGACAATATAGATCAAATTAAAAGCACTCCAATTTCAGTAAATGGCAAAATTATAAGAGTAGGTGATTTAGCTACCGTTAAGCGAGAGTTTGTTGATCCTCCTTCGACTATTATACATCACCAAGGTAAGTCGACAATTTTAATGGGCGTAGTACTTAATAAAAATGCAGATATTATTAATACAGGGAAACTAATTGATGCAAAATACCTAAGTATTAAAAATAAGCTTCCTATTGGTGTTAGTGAGTTTACTGTTACTAATCAACCAGATGTTGTAAAAGAATCTGTTCATGAATTTGTTGAAGGTTTAGTTGAAGCTGTAATTATTGTTTTGGCTGTAAGCTTTGTCAGTTTAGGTTTTAGAACAGGGATTGTTGTTGCCATTTCAATACCATTAGTGTTGTCTGTAACATTTATGACTATGAAGTTTTTAGGTATAGATTTACAAAGGATTTCCTTAGGTGCATTAGTAATCTCCCTTGGTTTATTGGTTGATGATGCTATTATTGCTGTTGAAATGATGGTGTTAAAGCTAGAGGAAGGTTATGATAAGCTTTCAGCTGCAACTTTTGCATATACATCTACAGCATTCCCTATGTTATCAGGCACAATTATTACTGTAGCTGGGTTTTTACCAGTTGGAATGAATGATTCTACAACTGGAGAATATGTATTTTCTTTGTTTGCCGTTGTAGGTATTTCTTTAATGGTTTCCTGGGTCGTTGCTGTAATTTTTACGCCTTATTTAGGATACCATCTATTACCAGCTGAGAAGCTTCAGCAAAAAGGACAACATGGTCATAGCATGTTTGATCAGGGCTATTATGTCAAATTAAAAAAATTATTAGCTATTATAGTAGAATATAAAAAATCAGTTGTTTTAGGTACTGTTGGTATATTTGTTTTATCATTAGTCATCTTTAGACTGTTTGTAGCGCAACAGTTTTTTCCATCTTCGGATCGCCCAGAAATCTTAGTTGATATGTGGTTACCTCAGTCATCTTCAATTTATAATACACAAGCTCAGGCTGAAAGTATGGAACAGCTCATTATGAAAGATAAAGGCGTTGAGCATGTTACCACTTTTATTGGCGTAGGAGCTCCTCGTTTTGTCTTAAGTATAGATGTACAACAGCAAAATTTGAATTTTGCGCAAATCTTAGTAAAGACAAAAGGTCTTGAATATAGAGATGAAGTTGTAAATAATGTTAAAAAAATATTAGAAACTAAGTTTCCTGATGTTAATGGTCGTGTTAACCCACTAGAGTTAGGACCACCGGTTGGGTATCCTGTACAGTTTAGAATTAGTGGTACTGATTCTGTTCATCTGTTAAAAATAGCTAATCAAGTTGAAAGCATAATGCGTCAAGATCCACATACTATAAATGTTAGTAATAATTGGGGTGAAGATGCTAAAGCTATTCGTGTAATTGTTAATCAAAGCAAAGCTCAGGAAGTTGGGATTGATTCTACGAGGTTAGAAAACCAGTTAAATATGTTAATTTCTGGTGCAACTATGACTAATTTCTTTGATCGAGATTTAACAATACCAGTTGTTGCTAGGCTTGATAGTACAGAGCGTACCGATGTTAATAATTTAAGCAATATGATGGTGCAAACTGCAAACGGTAAGTTTATTCCAGTTGGACAAATTGCTAAATTAGAGTTTCAACCAGAAGATAGTTTAAAGTATCGTCGTAATCGTGTTCCAGCAATTACAGTTAGATCTGATGTTGTATCTGGTGCCCAAGGCAATGATGTAACCATGGATATATATCCTAAACTACAAGAGTTAGAGAAAACTCTTCCATTAGGTTATCATATAGAAATTGGTGGAAGTTTAGAGTCTTCTGGAAAAGCTCAGGATGCGATTAATGCAGTAATTCCTCTAATGATTATTACTATTATGACATTACTTATGTTGCAATTAAGATCTTTTAAACGTAGTATGCTGGTAATAGCAACTGCTCCTCTTGGTATTATTGGTGTAACCTTATCCTTAATAATATTAAATGCACCATTTGGTTTTGTGGCTCTTTTAGGTGTTATTGCATTATTGGGTATCATTATGCGTAATTCTGTCATTTTAATAGATCAAATTGAAACAGATATAAAAAATGGTGATCATCCGTACGAAGCCGTACAGATGTCGGTGCTTAGACGCTTCCGTCCAATTGTCTTAACAGCAGCAGCTGCGATACTTGGGATGATTCCATTGGTTAAAAGTGTTTTTTGGGGACCTATGGCAGTGGCTATGATGGGTGGACTATTTGTGGCAACGTTATTGACATTAATATTTCTTCCTGCATTATATGCATGGGCTTTTGGTGTGAAAAAACCTTCCGTAGGACAATAAATGAAAAAACTATCAAAATTATTAATGTTTGTATTTTGTAAAGGCGCAATTGCCTATGATTTATCTTACGCATACCAACAAGCGCTTAGCTATAATGCGGATTATTTAAAACAAATTGCAAGTACAAGCGCATCTCAAGAAGAAATCAAAATAGCTAGGTCTCAATTATTACCTCAATTGAGTGCAGGTGCCTCTTTAACTGAGGGGTATTTTAATGGATCAGGAATAACTGCGGTTTATCATCAACCTGTCTATACTGCTAGCTTGCAACAAGTTATTTTTGATTGGAGTAAGTATTCAGGGTATTCTAAAGGTAAATATGCTACTCAGGTAGGACAATTACAACTAGAGAATGCAACACAGCAATTAATGTTTACGGTTTCTCAAGCTTATTTTGACGTATTATATGCTAAAGATACGTTACAAGCAATTCAAAAAACTAAAGAAGCCTTAGAAAAGCAAATGAATCAAGCTAAAAAAGCATTTCAGGTAGGTTCTGTTACTATTGCAGATGTGAATGATGCTTTAGCTGCTTTTGATAGCTCATCAGCACAAGAGATTCAAGCAGAAAATGATTTAATTTATAAAAAAAATATATTCCAAAACTTGACTGGATTGGATCCTGAGCAAATTCAAAGTTTGAAAGATGATATTAATTTAGATTTACCAAAGCCACAAGGTGCGGAAAACTGGGCTAAAACAGCTAAGTTAAATAATCTAAATATTAAAATAGCAAACAAACAATTAGCTATGGCAAACCAAGATATTGATATTGCAATTTCTGGACATTTGCCTACTGTTAATTTAACTGGTAATTATAATTATCAAGATTCTGTAAATATAGATAGACTTTCTGGACCTGAGTCAGTTATAAATAGTATTACCAGTATACCTGGTACTCCATTATCTAATTACACTACTGCATCTATTGGTGCAACTGCAACCTTACCAATCTACTCTGGTGGTGGAGTAAATGCAAAAGTTAGGCAAGCTCGTGCTAATTATCAAGTAGCAGGACAACAGTTAGTTAGCGTTGAAAGACAAACAGACCAAAACACAAAAAATGTTTATTGGCAGGTTGAAAATGGTGTGGGAATAGTTAATGCACAAAAAACTGCATTGAAATCTGCAAAAACAAAATTAGATTCTGATCAGCTTGGCTACCAAGTTGGTATTCGTAATAGCGTAGATTTAGTTAATTCTCAAAAAAATTATTATCAAACGTTTCAAACTTACCAGCAATCACGGTATCAATATTTACTAGCGAGAATACAATTGAGGTATTTAAATAGTGATATTGATGATAAGTTTATTAAAGATATTAATGCTAATATTAAACAGGGTAGTTAGATGTTGAAACCTGTGGTATTTGGTATTAATTACCAAACAGCTGATTTGGCACTTCGTAATCAATTAGCATTTGCAAGTGAAGATGTACCGAAGGTATTAAAAAGACTAATTTCATCAGGAATAGTAAAAGAGGCTTTGCTATTATCAACATGTAATAGAACAGAGTTATATTGTATTACTAACGATATAAATTTTGTAATAAATGCTTTGTGTGATATGCATGAAATTTGCCCTCGAACTATTCGCCAGCATGGCTATGTATATCATGATGATAAATGTGCTCATCATTTATTTAGAGTTACATCTGGCCTTGATTCAATGGTTTTGGGCGAGAGTGAGATTGTATCGCAAATAAAAAGTGCTATGGAATTAGCCGAAGATGCCAAATCCATTGGTACTACTTTACTTGGTTTATTTCAAATGGCACTCTCAGTTGAAAAAGATGTACGCAATAATACTGAAATAAATAATGTTGCGGTATCTATGGGACATGCTGTTGCAAGCTATGTAGAACGATACTTAAATGATGTATCAAATCAGAAAATTTTATTTGTTGGCGCAGGCCAAATGATGCAACAAATAGCACCACATTTTAATTACCTCACTTTTGAAGATAAATTGGTAATTAATCGTAGTTATGAAAATGCTAAAGTTGTAGCTAATAAAATTAATGCAAGAGTTGGTCTATTAGAGCTTTTAAATCAAAGTGTTGGTGAATTTGCTGTAATTATTTTATGTTGTGCAAGTAATCAACCGCTTATTACTGAGTCACAGTTTGAGTCTTTGCCTTCTAGGCTTAATAAACAGTTAATTATTGATTTATCTATGCCTATGATTATAGAAAGAAATTTAGTTAATGATGAAAAATTAAGAATCATTACTATTGATGATATAGCCAAACTTGTAGATGTTGGAAAAGAGGAGCGTAAGTTAGCAGCTCTATCTGCCGAAAAAATAGTTTTTGATAAAATTGATGACTATCACGGTTGGCAAAGAAAACGTGGGTTTGTACCATTAATTCGTCAGCTAAGAGATCAAGCTGAGCAGCTTCGTTTAGAAGCATTGGCAATTGCAGAAAAACAATTACAAAATGGTACTTCTGCAGAACATGTTGTAACTCAATTATCAGTGCAGCTTACGAATAAGTTATTACATCAGCCAACAGTTAATTTATGGGCAACAGACGATGAATTACAAGACGATTTAGCAGGATTAATTGCAAAACTATATGGATTAGAAAGTTAGAGGAATAGATGAAAGAAAGTGTTATTGAAAAATTAAAGATTTTGTCAGAGCGACATGCGGAATTGTCAGATTTATTATCAAAACCAGAAGTAACAGATGATATGTCAGAATTTACCAAATTAAATAAAGAATATGCAGAGTTAACTGATGTAGTTGAGAAATTTAAAGAATATAATCAGTCTGTTGATGATATGAAAACAGCTGAAGAGTTATTGTCTGATCCTGATATGAAAGAGTTTGCACAAAGTGAGTTTCTAAGTGCCAAAGATAGAATTGAGCAGATAGAAGCTGAAGTACAAACATTATTATTGCCTAAAGATGTAAATGATGATAAGAGCATTTATTTGGAAATTAGAGCAGGTACTGGTGGAGATGAGTCAGCTTTATTTTCAGGCGATTTATTTAGAATGTACTCACGTTATGCTGAACGTATGGGCTGGTCAGTTGAAGTGGTATCTTCGGCTTCATAAGATGTAGGTGGTTATAAAGAAATTATTGCCCGTATTATTGGTAGTGGTGGATATGCAAGGTTA
>JAQUVM010000083.1 GCA_028693355.1 Burkholderiales bacterium | reverse complement strand
CAATTTTGGTTTTCTAAATTAGCTTTATTTATTGCTGGCTCTGCCTGAATAAAGCGAGCTCTAGAATCTACGTTCTTAATTGCATCCATTGCTGAAAGTGCTGCTCTCACAAGCTGCTGTTTCAACTCAAAACCTCTATTATGCGCATGCGGATTAAAGTACCCTACATCACCACCAGCCCAAGACCAAAAAGATATTTCATTTATAGGTATATAAAAAGGCGGTTCTTGAGTTTCTTCCTTGATTATTTTTGCTGCTTCTGCGGCAAATTTAGTAAATCTTTTTACAAAATCAGGTCTCCAAATGTCTAAATCATCAGGCCATCCATAATGACATAAATCCCATATAACCTGAGTTTGAGATAACTTAGCAGCATGAAGCATCTTGATAAAGCTTGACCAATCATATTGATATGGCTTAGTCTCAATTAAGTGCCATCTTAAACCATCTCTTACAGTATGAATATTATATTTAGCGAGTGCTTCATAGTCTTCATAAGCATGAATATCATGTAAAGTAGCAGCTAATAAATCAAGCCGTACTCCATCGTTACGATGATGGGTTGAGCATTCAAACCCACCTTGAAAAAAACTTTTGAAAGGACTTATATTATCTATTTTTTCATAAATCATAAATTTCCTTATTTAAAATTACGAAGTTGATAGTCTATTAAAGACAGCTAAGGCTTGTCCTACTATTTGATCCATATTATAGTAACGGTAGCTACCAAGGCGACCTAAAAAAACAACATTTGGTGTTTGCTCTGCCAATGCTTCATATTTTTTATAAAGATCATGATTTTCTTGGCGTGGAATTGGATAATAAGGATCTCCATCAGCACACGGATATTCCCATGTTAAGCTCGTATAACGATGCTTTTGCCCCGTTAAATGTTTATATTCAGTAATCCTGGTATATGGTGTTTCTTCTTTGGGATAATTAACTACACCAACTGCTTGAAACCACTCCTGTTGAAGAGTTTTATGCTCAAATTTAAGAGATCGATATGGTAATTTACCATAGCAATAATTAAAATACTCATCTATAGGTCCAGTATAAATTAGATTTTGGAATTCTATATAATCTTTAACTTTAAAATAGTCCGTATCTAGCATTATGTCTATATTAGGGTGAGAAAGCATTTTTTTAAATAGCTCTGTATAGCCATTAGTTGGCATACATTGATAAGTATCATTAAAATATCTATCATCCGTAGTTGTCCGAGTTGGCACTCTGGCAGTCACAGTTTTATCCAATTCAGATGGGTCAAGCCCCCATTGTTTACGTGTATATCCACGGAAAAACTTCTGATAAAGATCTCTTCCTACCTTACTTACTACCACATCTTCAGAGGTAGCAATTTTAGCGACAGGTTCTGCTCTAGATGCCAAAAACGCCTCAGCTCCGTCAGCCTCCAAATTTAAACCATATAAAGTATTTATGGTTGTCAAATTAATTGGTACTGGTACCAACTTTCCATCAACATCTGCTAAAACTCTATGCTCATATGGTATCCATTCAGTAAAGTTAGATAAATATTCAATAATTCTTTCAGAATTAGTATGAAATATATGTGGTCCATAAAGATGAAACAAAACACCAGCATCATTAAGGCAATCATAAGCATTCCCACCAATATGTGGGCGTTTATCGATAATTAGGACTTTTTTATTTAGCTGAGTAGCAAGACGCTCAGCAAGAGTAGCACCTGCAAAACCTGCTCCAACTATCAAATAATCATAGTATTTTTGTGATGAATTAATTTTCATGAAGCTTTTTCCTTAACGGATAATGACAAGATTAGTTCATGCATATCTTCATAAGTTTTATCCCAACTCATATCTTTTAATGCATCATCAGCTTTTGCATAAACATTGGCAATATTATTTGCATCTTGCAGACTATTTTCAATCTCTTTAATAAAAATACTTACATAATCTGGGTGAGCAAACCTTACAATATTACAATTTGAATAGCCACTTACAACATCAGTAATCGGCGTAGATACAACAGGCTTGCCTGCTGCCAAATATTCAGGAGTTTTTGTAGGACTTATAAAACGCGTTGACTCATTTAGAGCAAAAGGAAGTAATGCAATATCCCAGCCAGATAAATAGTTTGGCAATACCGAATAGTCTTTTTTGCCAAGATAATGAATATTAGGAAGTTTAGGTAATGACTCAGGATCAATTTTAACTACAGGACCAACTATTATTAAATTCCACTCTGGTCTAGCTTTAGCAACTTCTTCCAAAAGCTTAATATCAAGCCTTTCATCAATCACGCCATAAAAACCTAGACGTGGATAAAGAATATCTCGTTGATCTTCTGGTTCTATTGTCGATGTATATCTAGCTTGAATAAAATGTTCAATATCAACACTACTAGGAAAAGCGTAAACTGATTTATGTAGTAACTTTTTAGCTTCATACAAGCTCTTACCGCCAGTAAAAACTAAATCAGCTCTAGCCATTAAAAGTCTTTCATATTCTTTTAACTCTGGAGGCGCAAATTTAAAAGCAGAAAGTTCATCCATGCAGTCATAAATTAAAACTTTAGGCTTAAGATGACTGCTCCAACAAAAACTCATGGGGGTGTAATACCAAAGTATTTCTAAATTAATCCTATTTTTCTCAATAAAACTATCCAATAAATTTCTCTGAATTTGGTTAATTTCAGTTAATCTAAATCCAATGGGAAGTTGTGGAGTCAAAATGATTAAATCATCATCTATAGACTTTATCTTAAGTGAAGGTAGGCACCCGTCTATAAATATTGGCTCTTCCCAATAGTAAACCTTATACGTTTTAGTAAACCTCGAAATAATATGCTGAGGCCTTTGATATACAAAATCCCAACGTAAATGCGAAAAACATATTAATGAGGCTACCGATGCGTTATTTAAAAAATTTGGGCTGGTTGATGATAAAGTTTTAATATATAAATTTTGATGATTTAGTGATGTGTTCATTATTCATATCCTTTAAGCAAATGTTATAAAACATAAGCAGATGTTACAATTTTTATCCTTTTATTATGAATGTCAGAAGCCTTCTAATTTTATCCATGCCTTCATTCATTACATATTCCCCATTATTTAGCTGTATTTTTATAAATACAGTCCCTGATAAATCACTTTATTATGATTTTTATCTACTTTTATCATTAGCTTGATGATTGATTACTTCATTGGCTAAGTCTGGTTGACCTTTATCAAATTTAGAGTTGCTATTTTGCAAAGATTCATTACTTTTGGCATAATGCTCAGGATTACGATTTACACCATCAAACTTTTTTTTACTTAAAGCATTATTGATCTCTGTAATCGTATCTGAAGCTGCTACACTTGTAGATAAATTACTTTTTGCAAGCTTTCCATTTCTATTTTTAAATTGCGTCATATTTTTTTGAAAATAGTTTTTTATTATCCATAAAAATCCAAAAACTAATAAAATTAGTATAAGTAAAGTAACATATATATTGATAATCATTTTATTTCCTTTCGACAAGATAACGACAAATATATTTAATATTATTTGTGTGTCTTAGATTATTTCTCCAGATTATTTCTCCAATTAGATTTTAAGTAAAGAAGAACTATTGTAAACGGTAATGTTTATTAAAAGATACCCTTAACATTACCCTTAAAATTTAGGCGAAGAACTATATACTATGAAATATGCATACTAAAAACATTAGCTTTTAGATTATTTTAATGAGTAATTAAGTAGGGAAATAATGATTTAGAGTGACCATATAATATTTAGCTGAAAAATTAAGCCTAAGCTTTACAATAGAGAGAAAATAAGTTGATATGTTAATATGCATATACAAATATAAAATAAAAATAAGGAGATAATTTAAATGGCAACAAGTTTTTTAATAAAGAAAAAGAAGCCTATCATCATGTTATTTATAGCAATAATTTCTATTACTCTTATCTCTTCCATAGTTTATTATTTTGATCTTCGCTCTTCTCATGAAGATGAAGTAACAGAGAGTATTAACAGTTATACAGCACCAGAGTTGAAGCATGAAAGCAAATAAATAATATTGATATGATTAAAAAAAGCACCATAAAAATCTATGATGCTTTTTCTCAACCCATGAGAAAAGAAATTAAGGGGCTGAAGGGAAATTCGCGTTACAGTCATAACGATTATCATTCGCTAAGAATGTCTTACAACTTTGATTCATTGTATATTTGCTAGTAGTACCATTAGCAGAAGTATTTTGCACAGAATACATTTGCCAGATGATTACTCCACCACTATCTTTTTGACGGGCAAGTATATTGTCTACTAAGCTATTAGTCAACTGCAATTGTCCGCTAGGATTTCTTGGATAAGCTGGCTGATTAACTTCAAAACCAAATTGGATTTTTGAACTAATATTATATTTAGCTGGTAGGAAAGCTACTTTGCCAACTTGATCAACTGTTAAACTTGCTCCAGCAGGATTAGAAGATTTTAACCAATTAGTATAATCTTTCATATAAGCATCAACTTGACCAGCTAAGTCTAATGGACCACCACCATAAGGTGCACATGTTGTTGGATTATCTCCACATAAATCATAAGTCATTAAACCAATACTATCAAAACGATCAACGATAGCTTTATCTTTATCTGTTAGGTTATACCATAAACCTTTCAAATTACCTAACCACCATACACCACCTTTAGTATAGATATCTGAGCCATTATCACCATATACAAAACCAGTGATTGGACGAGCACCAACTGGAGGAGCCGCTGTTGAGAACATTAAATTTTTAGCACTAGGATTATCTTCAAGTGCATGCATAATTGCAGCCATTTTTTCTACTGTCTTAGGCATAATTGCAGGACCAGAAGTTGTAGAACCACCAGAACCATACTTCATTAGATTAGCGTACGATGGACCACCAGCACCAAGTATATCTTGCGCAATTGCAGTAGACCATTCACCAGATGAACCAGGATTCCATTTTTCTGCATATTTATCAGCATGCCAAAATTCTTCCGCGTCCAAATCAATACCTTGTATACCTAAATCATTAACTAATTTAATAACATTATTGTATGATGTAGTCGCAATCATAGCTTGTGAGCTATCACTTGGATCTGGGAACCAATCATAATGAATTCCATTTGCTGCAGTAGGAGCATCTCCACAATTTGTGCCATATACATCAAAGTTACAACTATAATTCCAACCACCTACAGATAAGAAAGCCTGAATATTTTTAGCTTTAGATAATGTAACAGCATTTTTTAACTGAGTAAACGCAGCCTCACCTTTTCCATCACCATTCTCAAAATAACCCATGATACCAGTATTTGCTAAATTACCTGACACATATTTAGTCATCGTAGGTTTAACAAATGAGAATACTACACGGTTAAAATTCACTTTTGATACTTTATTTAAATCATCTACATATTTTTGTAATTGCGCTGGGCTATCAATTAATAAGTACGCAGTTACAATTTTATCTGCGCTTGGAGTTGGTGGAGTTATAGACTTAACAAAATTAGCATTAATAGTAGCATTAGCACTAATAACATGAGTATTTGTAATTGGATTAGTCTCATAACTTGTTGTTCCATTAGCTTGTACAGCAATACCTAGGTTTAATCCTTTTTCTATTTTATATGATGTTGTACTGTTTGATTTGCTATTTGATTTTACATAGCTATATTTGTTAGCAGCATCAGAAAACTCTACATTAGCTTTATCACTAGCTTGTAAACCACTAATCGCAACTTTTACTGTTTTAACTGCGACTTTTGATTGTTTCATAGGAACTGATAGCTCTGTAGTTTTACCAGAATTAATTTTAACTACTGGAAGACCGCTTTCGATATAATACAATCCATTTAATGGATCAGCTATACCTGTTGTCATTTTAACTTGATATTTATGTGTTGAATCACTAATAGGTAATGCTTCAGTAGTGAAAGAATCACCCTGTTTTACACTATACGTATTTACTACTGTACCACTTATACTATTTACTAATTGAATCTGTAGATTATCAGTATATCCATCTATTACTGTTGGAATACTAATTTTTGCACTACCTGTTTTTGTTATTGGCATTACATATTTAATAGTTACAGTTGATGCTGACGATGATGAAACTTTATTCGTTGCTTTAGGAGTATAAGTTATAGTTGCACCACTAACTACAGATGCTTCTACTGTATAGTTTTGATTATCAGTTAAACCAGTTACAGGTTTAGTATAAGTAGCACCAAAAGATGTTGGCTCAACTATGAAATTTGCTACGCTTGTACCGCTACTGTTAGTTACATTTACATTCATACCAGTACATGTAAATTTAGAGCTACAACCAGCATCTTTAGTATCTACTACCACATTTAAAGTAGCCGTTTTATCAGGGGTTGGAGGGGTTGGAGTAGATCCATTAATAGTAAATGTGTTTTGTGCTGTTGTTGAATCATATGTTGAATTATTTAAGTTTAACCCACCATTAAAACTAATAGTTTGATTAGCTTTGATTACAGGACTACCATTTTCGGCACTTACTGTTCCAACTTGCTTATTTGAACCTGCAGATGCAAACTCTAATTTATACGCAGCACCATTTATCCACCAATTATTTAATGTACCTACCTGAACTTCATTTCCAGCTTTATCTTGTGATGAAAAACTTATAGTTTGACCCGTCAATGTTTCGTCTGTATCGCATGTATTTACAATATCTATACTTCCGCTTGTATACCATGCATTATCAGATGCAAAATTTACTTTACCTGTTAAGCAACTATTAGTTGTAAATAATGACTTTACACTATTTGCAGCCACTGGTGCGCCTGTTACATTTTGACCGGAACTTACACCACTATTACAAGATACAAGAAACGTACTACCTAGCATTACTAACGCAGCACTTACTTTCTTCATTTTGATATTTTTCACGCTTTTTCCTTTAGCTATAATTTAAATTTCCATACAATTATTTTAGTAACTATACGATATTTGTACAATATACAAAATTAGATAACTGATATACAGAATTTTAATTAGGAATTAAATTTGGTGGAAATTTCGACAAGATGTAAAAAAATTTAGCTATCTACAAAATAAGATATAGCTTCTTTAGAGTATCATTAACAATAATCAAAATAGTATTAATTAATTCTCAAGTATTTCGTATAACTCAAGTGGTAATCCATCAGGATCTTGAAAAAATGTGAATCTCTTATCAGTAAATTCATCAACACGAATAGGCTCACATTCTACATTATGTAATGCTAAATGCTCAATAGCTAGATTTAAATCTAGTACACGAAAAGCTAAATGACGTAAACCACATGCCTCAGGCGTAGATGGGCGTTTGGGAGGATTAGGAAAAGAAAATAACTCAATTTGAGTAACATCATCAACTCGTAAATCTAGCTTATAAGATAACCTATGCTCTCTATATGCTTCATTTATAATTTCAAAACCAAGTATCTGATTATAAAAATGCTTTGATTTAGCATAATCGCTAGCTATAATTGCAACATGGTGTATAGAGTGAATTAACTTAAACATAAATTTGCTGATACTTATAAAGAATATTTTCTAATTGAAGTTTTTGATTTAGCGGATGATTACCCCACTCTAATAAAAATACAATATCATTTTGTAATGAATATAGCTTATCTTTATTTGCTCGTGCTGATAACTTAGCTAAATTATTTGAATATATCATAAAGTAAGTTGGATTAGCACCTAATGCAACCTGTATCAGATCGTTCAACCATTTTAAAACAAGCTCAAGGCTTATAATAAATGGAACTTTTTTAACATCTAATGCTTTTACAAAATTAGTTATATTTTCAATGCTTGGTGTAGAAAGTGCACCTACCGCTATTTGTAATTGCTCATTACTTAATGGCACTTCAAACAAAGGCTCTCCGTCAAAATATG
This sequence comes from Burkholderiales bacterium, assembly GCA_028693355.1. Taxonomy (GTDB): domain Bacteria; phylum Pseudomonadota; class Gammaproteobacteria; order Burkholderiales; family UBA11063; genus Aquella. The sequence continues at coordinate 60 of JAQUVM010000083.1, read as the reverse complement.
TCAACCAAAAATCCTTATGTTCAACATCATTAACATGTAATAATGCCTCTTCATAACTAG
>JAQUVM010000082.1 GCA_028693355.1 Burkholderiales bacterium | reverse complement strand
GGTACATTAACATTTATTGCCGTTACCATAGACAAAACACCTATAATAAACAGAACAATCAATATTTCTAGTAATGTAAAACCTTTTTGCATTATCCCTCAACTCATTCATAATAAAATACACGAGTTCAATAACTCGTGCACTTAGGAAGAAATAAATAATCGCTTATTGCCAGCTTCCAATAACTGAAGTTCCATTTTCACCAGCAGATGTCTGGCTATCTGAACCATAGCTATAAACATCAACATCGCTGTGTTTGCCTGGATTCAAATATTGATAATCATTACCCCAAGGATCTTTAGGCAATTTATCTAGGTAACCACCTGAAGTATAATTTCTAGGAATTGGAGAAATAGTTGGTTTATTTACCAACGCATCTAAACCTTGTTGCTGAGTAGGATAATTCAAATTATGCAGTTTATACATTTTTAAAGAATCTTTGATTGCTTTAATATCAGTTAATGCAGCAGCTTTTCTCGCGTCATCAGTACTACCCATAACTTTTGGCACCACTAGTGCAGCCATAATACCCATAATCACAATAACAACCATAATTTCAATTAATGTAAAACCTTTGTTATATGCTCTTCTAATGTTATTTCTCATTTAGATATAAACTCCATAAATAAAATACTTAAACAATTTAGATAGAATTGTATCATTTAAACTTATAAATGACAAGCCTATAATGAAGATAGACTCAATGCATCTAACATCGAGTACAAACCAGAGCCTTGGTTTGTAATAAATTTTGCAGCTAACAGTGCACCTTCAGCAAAACTAGCTCTATTTGTAATTTCGCTTGTAATGCTCAACTCTTCTCCATTCATAAAAAAGAATGTAGAATGCTTACCTATCACATCACCAGCTCTCATTACCGAAAAACCTATTTCTTTTGGATTTCTTATATTTTCTGAAATTCGATCTCTATGATAAACTGCTACATCTTCAAAATCTTGTCCTCTACCGTTTGCTATATATTCACCAATTTTGATAGCCGTTCCAGATGGTGCATCTTTTTTATTTCGATGATGAGCTTCACATATTTCAATTTCAGCTGTAGGTAAACTAGCACCAAGCTTTTTTGCAACAGCAAAAAGAACATTAACAGATAAGCTCATGTTTGGCGATATCAGTATTGGTATAATCTTTGCTGAATCTTCGATAAAATCTAGTTCCATTTTAGAAAAACCAGTAGTTCCAATGACTAATGGAATTTTATTTTCAACACACCAATGAACAGTTTTAATAGTAGCATCTGGCGTAGAAAAATCAATTACAGCATCTATATTTTCGGCATTTACTGGGAAATCTGCAACAAAATTCACCATATCTAAAACACTAGATGACTTAGCAAAACTCAAATCATATAGACTTGGATTATTTAGTATAATTTTAAGAATCTCGTGCCCCATTCGCCCTGATGCACCATTAATACCTACATTTAATGTATTCATACTCTACCTACTTAAGAAAAACTTCACCAGCAGATTCTACACTATACAATTTATCACCTGCATCAAAATTAATATTTACTATATAGCTATTATCTAATGTATCATTTTTATATTGTTGATAAACATATTGCCAAGAAGAGCTTTCGAACATAAACGAAGTTATTGGTGTTCCAACTTGACTTGCTACTTGGTCTTTTGCCATGCCAACCTTTAACAAAGCGATTTGTTGCTTTGTAATATAGTTACCTTGCTGTACAGGATACATATAAGGAAATCTCCACTCAGTGAAATTAACACCAGAGCAAGAAGATAAAAGAAAGCTAAAAATAAAAACAATCCAAAACCAACGTTTTAAAAAATAATTCATTTGTACTCAAAATAAAAATTTGCTTAATCCAGCATTTTAACCTTAAAATTACAAGTTAACATTTAATTTTAGAGTTTAAATAAAAAATAATGAATAAATACATTGACTGGTTAGAACAAAAAAATATTCGCGTTACAGCAAATAAAACTGCTATTTTAGAAGTATTAGACAAACATAAACATCTTGATGCGGTACAAATATCTAGCATTTTAGACACTCAAAATACACATATTAGTCAAGCTACTATTTATCGCGTAATAGCTGAATTAGAAAAACATGAGATTATCAGTAAATTAAATTTTGGTAATGAACACTCCGTTTATGAGATACAATGCGCTGAAAGCCATCATGATCATTTAATCTGCTTAGAGTGTGGATTAGTTGTAGAATTTACTAACGAAAAAATTGAAGAGTTGCAGTTAGAAATTGCTAATTCAAAAGGATTTAGTGTAATTACACATTCATTAAACTTATATGGTAAATGTTCAAAATGCAATTAGTAAATAATTTTTGCACTTTTTATTAGTTTTTATCAATTAAAATAACTATAAATGATATAATCATCAATAATAGCGTTTACAATCATTATAATCAAGGTTTAATTATATCAACATGACTATTAAATTTAACTTAAACAAAACACTAGATTTTATATCCAACAATATGGGTATACTGGTTTTTATATCTATTGTTTTTATGTGTACAAACTTTTTTTGGTGGATGTCAAAACCAGCCAAACTAAATGTTTTACATAACGTATTACCAGAGGACTTTAATAATAAAGTTTCTCAAAACATTATAAATAGAGCACCTTTTGGCATAGTAACAAAAAAAGTGGATAATAGTGTAGAAGCAAAATCTTCTGATAATATAGTTTTATCTGGTATCTATGCAGCAGACAAAAATAATAGCATAGCATTTATAAATTTAAATGGTACATCTATGATAGCAAAAATTGGAGACACTGTAGGATCTTCAGTACTAGTTAATATATTACCTGATCAGATAGTATTATCAAGCGAAGGCTCAGAGCGAAGCATTTCGATGTCTGCTGGTAATGGTGAAAAAAATGATGTTCCGGTACAAGATCATAGCCAAAGTAATAACCATGGTGGCAATAGCTATCAGGATACTTCACAAAACCAAATGAGTAATAACAACAATAGCCAACAAAATAATTCTTCTGCGCAAAGCGGAACTACTGAAGATATCGTTGCTCAAAGAAAAAAAATGCTTGAGCAATTCCAAAAACAAAATAGTGATAACGATTAAAACAATTAGGGATATGAATATGCACTTACGTACATTAATACTTACTTTACTTTCAGCTACATATGCAATTCAGTCATTTGCTGCACCAACTACTGAGTCGACAAACCCAGCGATAAAATCAACTACATCAGATGATAAAATTATTTTAAATTTTGAAAATGCTGATATCCAAGCTGTAATTAAAGCTATTAGCAAATTATCGGGTAAAAATTTTGTTATAGACCCTCGTGTAAAAGGTACTGTAAATATAGTATCTGAAAAACCAATTTCTAAATCTGAAAGTTATAAAGTATTAGAGTCGGCTTTAAGAATGCAAGGATTTGCAACAGTTGAAGCTGATGGTGTTATAAAAGTATTGCCAGAAGCAGATGCTAAAACTTATGCTATGCGTTCTGATATCGGTGGCAAAAACCCTGGTGACCAATTAATTACAAAAGTATTTTCAATTGAAAATGGTTCTGCCACTCAAATTTCAAATGCTATTAGACCTATTGTTTCACAAAATAATTCTATTTCAGTTTATCCAAATAGTAATGCGATAATTGTAACAGATTATGCATCAAATTTAGCTAGAGTAGCAAAGATCATTGACTCTTTAAACGCTACTGCAAAAACGAAACTACCACCCACTATTATCAAATTAAAGTATATTTTTGCATCAGATGCAGCTCAAACACTACAAAGTTACTTAGGAACTGGTAATTCATCAGGTGGTGGGTCTGGTGGATCTGCGGCAGGCGGCGGCTCAGAGAATGGTCCAGCTGTAAATATAACAATAGATTCATCATCAAATAGTTTAATCCTTACTTCAAACTCTCAAGTTAAGCTAGAAGAAGTAAAAAAACTTGCTCAAACTCTTGATACTGAAACAAAAAACACTAATAATAATTTACACGTAATATATTTAAAAAATGCGGATGCAGCTCACGTTGCAGAGGTATTAAAAGTAATAGCTTCTGGACAAGATAACCCAGATATCGGTGCATCTCCATCTCAGCGCTATTTATCAGACACAAGTTCAATGATGAATAGTAGTAGTTCTGGTGGCAGTGGTGGCAGCGGCGGAATGCCTTCATCTGGAGGTACGGGAAATTCTCAATCACAAAAATCAAGTGGTTCTAGTAGTACATCACAAACAGCAAATAGTGATAAAAATGCACCAAAAATTTTAATTCAAGCAGAGCCAACAACAAACTCTTTAATTATTCAAGCTCCAGAAGCTGCTTATCGTAATTTTAGATCAATTATTGAAATGCTTGATGTAAGACGCGTGCAGGTAATGATTGAAGCCCTAATTGCAGATATTAATACTAAAAACCAAGGCTCTTTTGGTATTCAGTGGGTTGGTGGTGCTGGGAATAATAATGCTGGTATTGGAATGATCTCTAACTATGGTGGAAATGGTAGTTCATTAAGTAGTTTAGCTACTACTGCTATGGGATTAATGAATCCTGGTACAGGCTCTCAACTTGGCCAATCTGGTATACCAAATGAAGTTTATGTCGGATTAGTAACTGGTACCGTTCAAGTTGGTGGTCAAACTATACCTGGTATATCTACACTTGCAAATATGATTGCAGCAACAAGTGCTGGTAACATTTTAGGTCGCCCAACATTATTAACACTAGATAATGAGGAAGCATCAATATTTGTAGGTATGAATATTGGTTTACCATCTGGTTCATACCAAAATACAGGTGCCAATGCAGGTAATCTAGTTACAACAGTAAATCGTCAAGATGTAGGAACTGCATTAAAATTAAAACCATTAGTTACTCAAAGTGGTGCAATTCAATTATCAGTATTCCAAGAAGATTCAAAAGTTGATCCAAATATGCCAACAGGTGTATATGCAAATAATGGTGCTAATATATTAAAACGTAATATGAAAACTCAAATTATTGTTAATGATGGCCAAATTATTGCATTAGGTGGTATGACATCAGATAGTATTACTCTACAAAATTCAGGAATACCTTTATTAAGCAGTATTCCATATCTTGGATGGTTATTTAGTTGGCAAAATCGTATTCATGAAAAAACAAATTTAGTAATCTTTTTAAAACCAACAATTATTCGTAATGAAGAAGGTATGCGTGCATTAACTAATCAACGCTATAGATATATTCTTGATCAACAAAAAGCTATTCATGCTGAAGGTAATTTATTATTACCACGTATCGATGCAGTTACTCTTGAAAATCAAGTACCATATACAGATAAATTGCCTGCTCAGCCAGTTACTGAGTATGATGGTAAGATTGTTGATTTACGTACATCTAATCAAAATACAGCTTCAGAACAGCAAGCTACTACTGGATATACTTCGAGTAACTCTGGAATAACGGTTAAACAAACAGCACCAAATGCTATAAGCATTATGCCTAGCACACCGCAATAAATAATTGGAGAATTAAATAAATGGAAATGCCTAAATTTTCTCCGAATAAATTCTCTCGCAGAATACCATATACGTTTGCAAAAGCAAATCGTATATGTGTTTTATCTGTTGATGATGATTATGTGTACTTAGTTAGAAATGGTTCAATCGTGCCATCAGTTATTACTGAAATTAAACGTAAGATTGATTTACCTATTAAACTGTATGAAGTTGATACAAGAGAATTTGACACAATTTTAGCTGAAGCTTACTCTAGCGCAAATGCTGCAGCCGTTGTTGACGATATGACTGACGATATAGATTTATCTGATTTAGTACAAAATTTACAAAAAACAGAAGATTTATTAGAGTCTGAAAACGATGCTCCTGTTATTAAAATTATTAATGCATTTCTAACACAAGCAGTAAAAGAAGATGCTTCTGATGTACATTTAGATGCATATGAATATAAATCTATTGTGCGTTTTCGCCGTGATGGTGTATTACATAAAATTACAGATATCAATCCAGGTTTACATGCTGCCCTAGTTTCTCGTATAAAAATCATGGCACAACTAGATATCGCAGAGAAAAGACTTCCACAAGATGGTCGTATTGCTCTAAAGCTAGCTGGGCGTGAAGTGGATCTACGGGTATCAACCATTCCAACTGGACATGGTGAGCGTATTGTAATGCGTTTATTAGATAAAAATAAAGAACGTCTACAATTAGAAACCCTAGGGATGGCAAAAGACACTCTAAAAAACATTGATTATATAATCCAAAAACCACATGGTATATTTTTAGTAACAGGTCCAACTGGTTCTGGTAAATCTACTACTTTATATGCAGCATTAGCTCGTGTTGATTCAAATGCACTAAATATTATGACTGTAGAAGACCCCGTGGAGTATGATATCGCTGGAATTAGCCAAACGCAGGTTAATTCAAAAATTGATATGACATTTGCGAGAGCCCTAAGAGCTATCTTACGTCAAGATCCTGATGTAGTTATGATTGGTGAGATTCGTGATTTAGAAACAGCTGAAATTGCTGTACAATCAAGCTTAACAGGTCACTTGGTTTTAGCAACACTGCATACAAACTCTGCATCAGCATCAATTACACGTTTAATGGATATGGGAGTTGAATCATTCTTACTATCTTCTAGTTTAATGGGTATTTTAGCGCAGCGTTTGATAAGGATTCTTTGCCCTAAATGTAAAACGGTTAATAATGCTATTGCTAATGAAGTTCGTGATTCATTAGGCATACCATATGATAAAGACATTTATAAAGCAGAAGGTTGCCCTCACTGTAGCGGAACAGGATATAAAGGTCGTACTGGTATTCACGAATTATTAATGATTGATGACGAAGTCCAAAAAATGATCCATGGCGAAACATCAGAAACTGAAATTGAAAAATATGCTATTAATAATCTTGGTATGCGTACATTACGTATGGATGCAATTCGTTGGTTATTAGATGGTAAAACTTCATTAGAAGAAATTTTATCAATCACAAAAGAATAAAAACGAAAGACAAAAAATATGCAAACTTTTAGCTATAAGGCTATTGATAAAAAGGGTAAAGAAAAATCTGGAATTATTCAAGCTGAAAATGTAAAAGCAGCCCGCCAGCAATTACGAAACTCTGGATTAACTGTTTCTCATATAGAAGCAGAGAAGGACCGTAAGGAAAAGTCTGCGCGCAATGTTAGTTTTAAACGTAAAGCAATTTCGACTCTAGAGTTATCATTAATTACACGCCAAATGTCTATATTACTCAACTCAGGCATGTCAGTTGAACAATCTCTTGCTGCATTAGCTGATCAATTAGAGAGCCATGAACAAAAAGCGATTATGAGCGGAGTAAGAAGTGAAATCCTAGCTGGTAGATCATTTGCTTCATCTTTACGTATGTATTCTAATATTTTCCCTCCAGTTTATTGTAGCTTAATTAATGCGGGTGAGCAATCGGGAAGCCTTGCGTCAGTTATGAACAAATTAGCTGATTATAGTGATAAAACACGAGATCTAACGAGTAAAATCATGATGGCGCTGTTATATCCAATTATTGTATCAATTGTTGCCACAATGGTTATTATTGGTTTATTAGTATTTGTTGTACCTCAAATTGTAAAAGTTTTTGAAGCATCTAAACAAACACTACCGCTTATCACTCGAGGAATGATTGCAACAAGTAATGGACTTAGAGAATATGGAGTTTATGCTCTCATTGCTATAGTAGTTGTTGTAGTTTCATTTATTAGATCATTAAAAAAACCAGAAAATAAAATCAAATTTCATAAACGTTTATTAACACTGCCAATTGCAGGTAAGCTACTAACGAATATTGATATTGCTCGCTTTACAAATACATTATCTATGCTATTAACCAGTGGAGTACCTATGCTTCATGCACTAGAAGCAAGCCGTGATACATTAAGTAACTTCATGTTAAAAAATTCTATTGATCGCTCAATATCAATGGTACGAGAAGGTGTTGGATTAGCTGTAGCTTTAAATAGTCAAAAAGCATTCCCTCCTGTAGTAATACATTTGGTTGCCAGTGGGGAAAAATCTGGTAATTTAGAAAATCTGC
>JAQUVM010000081.1 GCA_028693355.1 Burkholderiales bacterium | reverse complement strand
ACGCGGAGACGATGATCGTTTAATTATAGTTGTAGGACCTTGTTCTGCTTGGCCAGATACTGCAGTATTAGAATATGCTCGTCGTTTAAAAGAGTTAAATGAAAAAGTTTCGGACTCATTAAAATTAGTGATGCGTGTATATATTCAGAAGCCTCGTACAATCAAAGGTTGGACAGGTCCAGTAAATCAGCCAGATCCATTAGGTATGCCAGATATCGAAGCTGGTGCAAAATATTGCCGTAGCTTAATGGTAAAAGTTGTTGAAATGGGATTACCTATTGCTGATGAAGCGCTATTTACACATAATGCACGTGGGTTTATTGAGCTATTATCTTGGGTAGCAATTGGGGCTAGAAGTTCAGAAGATCAAGAGCATCGAATTTTTGCATCAGGTCTTGATTGTCCAGTTGGAATTAAGAATCCTACTCATGGATCTCTAAAAATTGGTGTAAATAGCGTAGTTGCGGCACAACATTCTCATTATATTGTTTTAGATGGAAACGAAGTGGTAACGGATGGTAATAAATATGCTCATTTGGTATTACGAGGCGGTAGTGATAGCCCAAATTATTCAATCAAATATATTAAAGAATCTGCTGAAATTTTTAGTAAAAATGAAGTAGAGAATCCTGCAATTATAGTTGATGTAAGCCATGACAATTGTATAATAGATGGTAAAAAAGATCATAACGCACAGCCAAAAATTATTATGCAAGTTATGGATGAATTAAAGACTAATCCAGACTATCATAAAATAGTAAAAGGATTTATGCTTGAGAGTTTTATAAAGTCTGGTAAGCAAAATGCAGAATCTTCTACAAAAATTGATTTGGATGGCTTATCAATAACTGATCCATGTGTTGGTTGGGAAGATACAGAGAGTTTATTATTAAAACTTGCTGAGAGAGTTCGTAATAAAAGTTAATCTTCATTATTCTTAATGTTGAATATTTATCTGATAAATTATAAATAAAGAAGTAAAATATGTCATATGAAATTATAAAAAAAGTGCCAAGCTCTGATGAGATTATTCAAAAAATCCCGCTGAGTGAGAGTGCTTATAAAGATATAGCAAACCATCATAAAGAAATCGAAGCTATTTTGCGCGGTGATGATGATAGATTATTATTAATTGTTGGTCCATGCTCTGCTTGGCCTAGTGATGCGGTACTTGAATATGCAAAAAAGCTAAAAGAGTTAAGTCAAAAAGTATCTCATGCAGTAAAATTAATCATGCGTGTATACATTCAGAAACCTCGTACAATCAAAGGTTGGACAGGTCCAATCAATCAACCAGATCCATTAGGAACTCCAGATATTGAGGCTGGAATTTGGTATTGCCGTAATTTAATGGTAAAAGTTGCTGAAATGGGATTACCTATTGCTGATGAGTGTTTATTTACACATAATGCCCGTGGATTTCAAGAATTATTATCTTGGGTAGCAATTGGAGCTAGAAGTTCAGAAGACCAAGAACACCGTATTTTTGCTTCATCTTTAGAATGTTCTGTTGGTATGAAAAATCCAACTCATGGCTCATTAAAAATTGGTGTAAATAGTGTAATTGCTGCACAGCATTCTCATTATGTAGTTTTTGATGGTCATGAAGTTAAAACTAGTGGTAATCCATTTGCTCATTTAGTATTACGCGGAGGAAACGGTAAAACAAATTATGATATTGAAACACTACAAGAAGTGCATCAATTATTTTCAAAGAATGACGTAGTTAATCCAGCGGTAGTTATTGATGTAAGTCATGATAATTGTGTAATTAATGGTAAAAAAGATCATAATGTCCAATATGATATTGTATTAAATGTCGTTGACGAACTAAAAAAACATCCTGAGCTGAAAAAACTGGTAAAAGGTTTTATGTTAGAAAGCTTTATTAAAGAAGGCCGTCAAGATGTTGAGGGTAATCCAAACGTAGATTTTTGCGGGTTATCAATTACAGATCCATGTCTAAGCTGGGAACGTACAGAAGAGCTTATTTTAAAAATTTCTGGGATTTAAAATGATAATTGGTGTATCTGGTGATATTGGATCTTTTTCGGAAGAAGCTGGTTTTATTTATGCAGCAAAAGCTCATAATGTAAAGCATGAACTACGATATTTAATTGATATGGATGGGGTTCTATCTGCATTAGACAAAGGTGAGATTGATGTTGGTATTTTCCCATTTGTAAATTATAATAGTGGAATAGTATGGCCAGCATTTGCAGCAATGGGCAAATATAATTTTATGCCAATTGATGATTTACAATTAAATGTTGAGCAATGTCTAATTGGCTTACCTAACGATGAAATTGAAAATATTAAAACACTCTACTCTTATACACCAGCATTTGAACAGTGTAAAGGATTTATTAACTTTCATGGTTATGCAACTATTGATTGGGGCGATACAGCAAAGGCCGCACGTGATTTAGCCGCAGGATTGTTACCTGCTAATTCAGCCGTAGTTGGTTCTGCTCAAGCTGTCAAAAGTTATGGGTTAAAAATTTTGAAACAAGGTATTCAAGATTTACAACCTAATATTACTCGTTTTATTGTTGTGAAGAAAATTATATAATATGAACCATTCAGAATTAGAATATTTACGGGAATTAATTTGTGAAACTGATGCAGAAATAATTTCTTTGTTAGCAACTCGTAATGAAGTTGTAAAGCAAATTGGAGAATATAAGAAAAAAAATAACTTGCCTATTTTTAATCAAGAACGAGAAAATACTTTACGTGATTTTCATGATAAAATATGTAGTGAATTTGGTGTTAATAAAAATCTTGCTACTCAAATATTTGAGTTATTGATTTTAGAATCTAGAAAGGTACAGGAATGAGTCAGTTAAAAGCATCCACAACAGTTGTGATTAATTCAATTGCACAAAGTAAAAAAGCTGCAGGTATACGCGTTTATAATTTAAGTGTTGGAGAACCAAAAATGGTAACACCACAGGTTGTTAGAGATGCAGCTTGTGCTTTCATTCAAAATGGCGATATTCCTTATCCTAGTCCAGCTGGATTACCAAAACTACGTGATTTAGCTTGCGGGTGGATGAATAAAAATTATAAAACTGATTATGTACAAAATGAATGTATCGTAACAACTGGTGGTAAGTTTGCTATCTATTTATTATTGCAATATTTATGTGGAAAGAGCTCTTCTATTAAAGAGAATCCTAATGATATTATTGATGTGATAGTTCCTGCACCTTATTGGGTATCTTATCCTGCAATTACTAAGATTATGGATGCAAATCCAATAGTAATTAATACAAAAGAATCAAATGGGTGGAAATTAACTCCAGAAGAGTTAAAAGCAGCGTCAACTAAAAATAGTAAAATATTAATGTTAAACAATGGTGTAAATCCGACAGGTACAATTTATACTCGTGCAGAAATGCAAGCACTTATGAACACAGCTAATGAATTAGATTTAATTGTAATTAGTGATGAAGTGTATAGTGGTTTGGTATACTCTGGTGATGAATATGTATCGTGTGGTAGTTTTCCAGAATATAAAGATAAAACAATTATTGTGCAAAGTATGTCTAAATCATTTTCAATGACAGGTTGGAGAATTGGTTATATTTTTGCTAATAAAGAAATTATTGATGTAATGAGCGCTTTAAGTACACAAAGTACTACAGGAGTATCATTAATTGCACAATATGGTGCTATAGCTGCATTTGAAAATGCCGAAGCAATTAATAGTAGTATCAACCAAACAATGAAAGATCGTCGTGATGAATTTGTCCGCGCATATAAAAAACATTTTGGTAAAGATATAGAAAATCCTAAAGCTACGCTATATGTATTTGCATCATTAGAAAGCCTTGGCGTAAAAGGCCTAACTGATGAAGAATTTTGTATTCGTGCATTAGAAGAAGTAAATGTTGCATCAGTTCCAGGCAGCAGCTTTGGACAACCTGGTTATGTACGTTTTTCATATGGTTCTGATATTGAAGATTTGGATGGTGGCTTAGAGAGTCTAGCTAAATTTATCAAATCACTATAAGAAAGAAAAAAATGTCTGGAAATACTTTTGGTACTCTATTTAAAATTACAACTTGTGGTGAATCACATGGTGGGGCTGTAGGCGTTATTATTGATGGATGTCCTCCAGGAATAAATATTACTCAAGAAGAAATTCAACATGAATTAGATCGCCGCAAACCTGGTCAAAGCGCAATTACTACTCCACGTTCAGAAGCTGATCTTATTCATATTATGTCAGGTGTATTTGAAGGTAAAACAACTGGTACGCCAATTTTATTACTCGCGTACAATAAAGATCAAAAATCTGCTGACTATGAGCATTTAAAAAATATTTTCAGACCGTCTCATGCTGATTATACTTATACAATGAAATATGGCTTACGTGATTTTCGTGGTTCTGGACGTGCAAGCGCTCGTGAAACTTTGGCTCGTGTAGCTGCAGGAGCTATTGCTAAAAAATATCTAAGTGAAAACCTTGGAATTGAGATTCTTAGCTATGTTGAGCAAGTTGGATCAATAAAAGCTAATATAGATTATACAAAAGTTAATCTTGAGCAAATTGAGAGCAATATCATACGTTGTCCTGATCAAAATAAAGCTTCTGAAATGATTCGTTTAGTTGAAGAAGTTCGTGATGATGGCGATTCAATTGGTGGAATCATCAAATGCGTAGTGCGTGGTTTGCCAGTTGGAATAGGTGAGCCTGTTTTTGATAGGCTACAAGCTGATTTAGCTAAAGCAATGTTAAGCATAAATGCGTGTAAAGCTTTTGAAGTTGGTAGCGGCTTTGCTGGTGTTGAAATGCGTGGTTCAGAGCATAATGATCCTTTTATTTTAGAAGATGGTCATGTTACAACTAAAACTAATTATGCTGGTGGTGTACTAGGTGGTATATCTAGTGGAGAAGATGTCTATTTTAGAGTAGCATTTAAATCTGTTTCAACGATTAGTAAAAAGCAAACAACATTAGATGTTGACTGTAATGAAGTCGAGTTAGAAGCTTATGGTCGTCATGATCCATGTGTGTTACCTCGTGCTGTTCCTGTGGTTGATGCGATGACGGCGTTGGTTGTAATTGATCAGTATCTCCGCTACAAAGCATACCATAACTGATATTCTTTGTCTTTCACGCTCTAGCGGTATTAAAGGAATAAAAAATTCTCCTTATGTACAAATTGTACACTGCGTCGTATTTTTTATTCCTTTGCCTAGCTTTAGCTGTGAAATACTGTGAATATCTTTGATTTGAGACTAAGATAGTATAAATTATAAATAAAAATAAAATCCAGAATTAATCTGGATTTTATTTTTTGAAAAATGATAAGCTCATAATTGAAAGATAAAAAAGTAATGATAAATAAAGAATTAAAAGCGGTTAATAAAGCTATAAACATCGAGTTAGATTTGCCTGGTTCTAAGAGTATTGCTAATAGAGTATTACCGTTAGCAGCATTTGCTAATGGTATTAGTATTCTGCATAATGTGCCAGATGTTGGCGAAGACGTTCAACTAATGTTAGCAGCATTAGGAACGCTTGGAGTAAAAATTGAAAAAATTGCAGTAGCTGATAATGGTTGCTCTAGTTATAAAATACATGGTTGTGGAGCTAATATATTAGAAGCTAATGCAGAGTTATTCCTTGGTAACTCTGGCACTTCAATCCGCTTTTTAACGGCTATGTTGGCATTATGTGATGGTAATTATACCATGACAGGTATAGAGAGAATGAAAGAGCGTCCAATTAAAGATTTAATTGATGCGCTATCTATGCTTGGTGCAAAAATTTCCTATTTAGAAAATAATGGTTATCCACCAATTAAAACTGCACCATTTATTGATAATGCTATTCCTGAAATTGCGATTAGTGGCAAAATTTCTAGCCAATATCTAACTGGTATTTTAATGGCTTTGCCATTATTAAAGCGCGATATTAAAGTACGTATTATTGATGAATTAATTTCAAGGCCGTATGTTGATATTACAATTGCATTACTTAAAAAATTTGGAATTATAGTTACTGAAGTTGAAACTAATGTATTTATGGTCATGGCAAATAAGGATGGTTATAATGCAGTAGAATATATAGTTGAGCCTGATGCTAGTTCAGCAAGCTATTTTCTTGCTATGGCTGCAATTAATGGGTATGTTAAAATTAATCATTTATCAGAGCATAGCTTACAAGGCGATAAAAATTTCGCTAAAACCTTAAAAATGATGGGTGCAGATGTTCATTATGCAGATGATTATATTGAGTGTCGCAGTAATAAATTACAGGCAATAAATGTAAATATGGAAGATATGCCAGATGTGGCAATGACAATTGCTGTATTAGCTGCTTTTACAGATTTTGGAACTACGACTATAAGTGGTATATCTAGCTGGAAAGTTAAAGAAACAGATCGCCTACAAGCTATATATAATGAACTAACTAAACTAGGTGTTGAGGTTAGTTATACCAATGATTCTATAAGCGTAAGATCTGCTAAGGATAATTTAAAGCAAAATATTGGGATTGATACCTATAATGATCACCGCATGGCAATGTGTTTTTCACTTGTTGCTGTGGCAGGGCATGATGTAGTTATTAATGATTATCGTTGTGTAGGTAAGACATTTGCTAATTATTTTGATATCTTTGAAAAAATCTATAATTAACTTCTTGCTGCAAAAAAGAGGCGTTATAATATGATTTATAACGCCTCTTTTTATTTTATCAATTATTTTATAGGATTTGAATGAATTAATTTCAATAGAACTTGATATAAATCATCATTTCTAAAATTAAAGCGAAATTCACTTTCTTTTATGTGAGTGTACAACTTATGCTTTGACAAGCCATGAAACTTTACGGTACGCTCTTTCATAAATAGCCAAAATTTTTCTAAGTCACTAACATAGCTATTTTGATTTTTAAACCTATTATCATTATCATAACCAATAGCAACAAGACCTTTTTCTTCATTTATATCAACAGAATGAATAACAATTGATTCATCTTTACTATATTTTTGCTTAATATGCTCAACAGCATCATTTTTATACTGAGTTAAGATATCAACATATACTTTGCCTCGTCTTTTAATAAAGTCTAGACTTGTTGATATTTTATTCAATACATTGTTTTTTATTTCTTCATTAAGTAATGGACTATGCTGTTGACTAAAATCAACCATACGTTCACGAATTTGGTTGATATACTTATTGATGGTATTTCTATTTATAGATAATTTTTCTGCAATTTGAGTAGCTGACATTTCATCTGCAAAATATTTAATTATTTTACGAAATTCTGCTTCTGTAATTTTTGCTCTATAAATATATCGGTTTTTTATGCTCATTTTTGATTTTTAATTAAATGTTAAATTTAAAATATCTCCAGGCTGCACACCTTTTTTAGGGTCACAACTGCTTGGGTTTAACCTTTTACTCATACCTAAGTAACCTTGACGTAATTCTATAGCTCTGTAATCACCATACAATCCTTGCCAATTAATTACACATGTTGTTCCATCATTTCTATATACGCCAGTTAATAATGAATTATATGGAATATATGTAGTAGAGTCTGGGCTACCTATAACATTATTAGTAACTCTAAAAATAGTATTATTTGCAACAGTCGTTTGATTTGTATTTGGAATATCCATAGGAACCATTGCTGTAACAATCATCTCTGTCCCTGTAGGTATTTGATCTACTTTATATTGAATTAATTTTGGCGGTGGCGCACTATTGTCATTTTTATTATTGGCACACGCTGTAATCATTAAAATCATACTAACCAAAATTATATATTTACTATTTTTATTTATCATCATTCATATACTCTATATTTATTTTAACTTTGAATTGCTGTAATTGCAATTGTATATATTATATCATCTATTGTAGCACCACGTGATAAGTCATTAACTGGCTTATTTAAACCTTGCAATAACGGGCCAACACTTAGTACATTTGCACTTCGTTGAACTGCCTTATATGTGGTATTTCCTGTATTTAAATCAGGAAAAATACAAACAGTTGCTTTACCAGCTACAGGACTATTTGGTGCTTTTTTATCGGCAACATCTTTAATCATTGCTGCATCATACTGTAGTGGCGTTCCTTACTTTTCCTTGGTTATGAAATAATGAATGTCCGTGGTATGATGAATGCGTGGTACTGGTGAGGGAGGTAAAACATTGACTAATATGATCAAGTTG
>JAQUVM010000080.1 GCA_028693355.1 Burkholderiales bacterium | reverse complement strand
GAGAGTTTGTGTTTAGAAGGTGGGATTGATCAATGGAAGAATTGCGGAAAACCAGTCAAGCAACCATCATACAACCAGTAATACCTGTAGATAGACAAGTTTATTTTGTTTACGCTATATTGATTCTTGTTGGCATTGTTTTAGGCAACTCAGTTAATCAATGGTTCTATATGTTAAATATTTTGGTTGGACTAGATTTATTGATAGCTAGCTTTATTGGAGTTTCACTATCAATGAAGATGTTTTCTAAATTTATTTGGAATAAACCTTTTGTGAAGAAGATTTAGATGAGAATTATTGGATTATTGTTTGTTTTGATGGTTAATTTTGCTTTTGCGGATATATCTGCAAATTGTAAAACAGAATCTGGTGTTATTACTTGTTCTGCCAATGAGAGTGGTTCTTCTTTTGCAGATGTATCATGTGAACAAAAAGAAAATCAGACTATTTGTAAAGGTAGTTATCAAGATTTAGCGCCTGTTGGATTAGGTTTATCATGTGATCATCTAAAAAATGGCAATATAGAGTGTAGCGGTGGTACTGATGTAGGCTATAAGTTTTCTATGTCATGTAAAAAGCAATCTAAAGATACTAAAAATATGGATTGTGATATTTCAGATAATTTAGGCTCGTCATTATCTTTAAGTTGTAAGAGTAATACTGATGGTATTCCAAATTGTTTTGGTAAAGATAATGAAGGTAAAGATGTATCAGTAAATTGTCTTGATGACGGAAGTGAGAATGCTTCTTGTAGTGCAAATATTAAATAAATAAATTACTCAATGTATTAATACTTTGAGTAATTTTAATTTATTCTATTCACTTTTTTCGTAGGCTTCTACTATTTTTTGTACTAATGGATGTCTTACGACATCTTTTTTATCAAATTTATGAAAATTAATTCCTCTAATATTTCCTAAAACATGTTCTACTTCTACTAATCCACTTTTTTGACGTTTATCTAAATCAATTTGTGTGATATCTCCAGTAATTACAGCTTTAGAGCCAAATCCCATACGAGTTAAAAACATTTTCATTTGTTCTGGAGTCGTATTTTGTGCTTCATCTAATATAATGAAAGATGAATTTAGAGTACGTCCACGCATGAAAGCTAGGGGAGCTATCTCGATAAGGTGTTTTTCAAATAATCGAGATACTTTTTCAAAGCCCATCAAATCATATAAAGCGTCGTATAAAGGTCGTAAGTATGGATCAACTTTTTGTGTTAAATCACCAGGTAAAAAACCAAGTTTTTCACCAGCCTCTACAGCTGGTCGCACTAATATAATCCGCTTAACTAACTCACGCTCAAAACAATCTACGGCACAAGCCACCGCAAGGTATGTTTTACCTGTACCCGCAGGGCCTATGCCAAATGTAATATCGTTATTTTGGATTGAATCAATATATATATTTTGATTATTTGTACGCCCTTTTATTTCTCCACGGCGAGAGTTTAAAGCTCTGACACTCGCTTCGCCAGCACTTTCCTCAATGATACTAGTTTTTTCTACTAAAGCTAGTTGTAGTTCATGTAGCTCAACTTCTTTTTTTATAGAGATAATTGCAAACTGCTCTATTGCTTGTCCAGCTATCTCTGCTTTTGGTCCACGAATAGAAAATTTTGCATCATGCCTTTCAATTGTTACATCAAAATGATTAGCAATTTGTTTAATGTTTTCATCCATTGCACCACAAAGGTTTGCAAGCTGTTGATTTGTAAGGTGTCGTAGATCAATAATCTTGTGCAAAATTATGTCCTTTTTTATGTTTAGCATATTGGTTTTCAATATTAAGTATACTACAAGCAACAGCTTCAGCAACTTCTATCCCATCAATAGCAGCGGATAAAATTCCGCCTGCATAACCAGCTCCTTCACCAGCTGGGTATAATCCGTGCGTATTTAAGCTTTCATAAGTTAAATTATCACGTTTAATTCGTACTGGAGATGAAGTTCTAGTTTCTACTCCAGTAAATATAGCATCTTTCATAGCAAAACCGCGGATTTTTTTATCAAATTCTGGGATTGCTTCACGAATAGCATCAATAGCGTAACGTGGTAATAAATCAACTAAATTAGTTAATATTACACTTGGTTTATAAGACGTGTTAACGATACCTAATTTATCTGATGCTTTATTTACTAAAAAATCTCCAATTAACTGTGCTGGTGCAGAGTAATTTTCTCCGCCTAAGGTAAATGCGCTTGCTTCTAATTTACGTTGTAAATCTATGCCTGCTAATGGATGTGAGCTTGGAAAGTCTTCTGGTGTAATTCCAACTACGATTGCGGAATTAGCGTTTCTTTCATTTCTTGAATACTGACTCATACCATTAGTAACTAAATGATTTGGTTCAGAAGCAGCAGCAACTACAGTACCGCCTGGACACATACAAAAACTATATACAGAGCGTCCATTTTTTGCATGATGCACTAATCGATAATCTGAGGCACCTAGTAATGGATGTCCAGCATTTTTACCCAGTCTAGCTTCATCAATTACTGATTGTGGGTGTTCAACTCTAAAACCAATAGAAAAAGGTTTAGCTTCTATATATACACCACTTTCGTATACCATTTTAAATGTATCTCTAGCGCTATGCCCTAATGCTAATACAATATGATTACTCATGATTTTTGTATCGTTAGCTAAAACGACACCTTTTAACTGGCGTTTACCATTTTTTTCATCAATTAATAAATCTGTAACTTTATGCTCAAAACGTATTTCGCCACCAAGTTCAATAATTTTTGCACGTATTGTTTCAACCATTTTGACTAATCTAAATGTACCAATATGTGGGCGATTTACATAGATGATTTCTTCAGGTGCGCCAGCTTTAACAAATTCTTCTAAAACTTTACGTCCTAAATAACGCGGATCACGAACTTGGCTATATAGTTTACCATCTGAAAATGTTCCAGCACCACCTTCACCATATTGCACATTTGATTCTGGGTTTAAAGTATTTTTTCGCCATAATCCCCAAGTATCTTTAGTTCGCTCACGAACTTCCTTACCTCGTTCTAATACTATTGGTTTAAATCCCATTTGAGCTAGCATTAGAGCTGCAAAAAATCCGCAAGGTCCAAATCCAATTACAATAGGGCGTTCAGTTAAGTTGGCAGGAGCATGACCAATATATGTATATGACATATCTGGTGTTTCACGGACGTTATTATCATTAGTGAATTTTTGTAATAATACATCTTGATTTTTAACTTCTACATCAACTATATATATGAGACACATAGCAGATCTTCTTGCATCATAGCTACGTTTAAAAACAGTTAAACTAATAATATCAATTGGTTTAATATTTAATTTATTAGCTACCGCTAAAGTTAACTCTTCTTCCGGATGATCCAAATTTAATTTTATTTCTGATATTCTAATCATAGCTTACTCTATAGTAGCGACTTCACCGCTTAAGGCGTGTAATCTTGCTTCAGTAATAACAACTTCAATAATTTGATTCATCATGCGAGGATTACCTTTAAATAATACTAATTTATTATTTTCAGTGCGTCCTGTCATAAATTCTGGATTTTTCTTTGAAGTACCATCTACTAAGATTTTTTGCGTAGTTCCAACCATAGCTTGACTAATTTCATATTGTTGTTCGTTTAGTAATTTTTGTAAGCGTTGTAAGCGTTCTAATTTTACTTCTTGAGGTGTTTCATCTTTTAACTCAGCGGCAGGTGTACCTGGACGAGCAGAAAAAATGAAACTAAAACTAACATCATATTTTACATGTTCAATTAATTTGATAGTTTTTTCAAATTCTTCATCAGTTTCACCTGGGAATCCAACTATAAAATCTGATGAAAATGATATATCAGGACGAGCTGCTTTTACTTTACGTAATACTGATTTATATTCTAATGATGTGTAGCCACGTTTCATCGCAGCTAAAATTCTGTCAGATCCGCTTTGTACTGGTAAGTGTAAATGTGAAACTAGTTTAGGTAGTTTAGCAAAGCAATCAATGATCCGCTGTGTCATTTCACGAGGATGCGATGTGGTGAATCTAATACGCTCAATACCTGGTACTTCATGTACTAACTCTAATAACATTGCAAAATCAGCTATATCTCCAGTTGGAGTTAGTCCGCGATATGCATTTACATTTTGACCTAATAGATTTACTTCTTTAACACCTTGTAATGTTAATTTAGCTATTTCGGTTAAAACATCTTCTAATGGGCGAGATATTTCTTCACCACGAGTGTATGGCACTACGCAAAATGTGCAATACTTAGAGCAACCTTCCATAATAGATACAAAAGCACACGCTCCTTCAACTTTAGCATTTGGCATGCTATCAAATTTTTCAATCTCTGGAAAGCTAATATCAACTTGTGGTTTTCCTGTTGATTTTTTTTGTTCCATTAATTCAGGAATGCGATGTAAAGTTTGCGGGCCAAATACCATATCTACATACGGTGCTCGATTGATAATTGTTTCGCCTTCTTGAGATGCCACACAACCGCCAACACCTATAATTAAGTCTGGATTTTTTTGTTTTAATTTTTTTACGCGACCTAAGTCAGAGAAAACTTTCTCTTGCGCTTTTTCTCGAATTGAGCAAGTATTAAATAATATTACTGATGCTTCATTCGGATTGTCTGTGGTTTCATAACCATCAAATTGATTAAGTACGTCTACCATTTTATCTGAATCATATTCATTCATTTGGCAGCCATAGGTTTTGATATATACTTTTTTTGTCATGTTTTTACTTTTATGTTTAGAGTTTGTAAATATATATTTCAATGTAATTGAAGGTGCTAGTTAGCATTCGGACATATACATTTATATGAAATATAATTTATTTAAAGATATCATATTATACACTAATTTATGCTTATAATGTTTGTAGGATACTGTTGTTTTAGAGCTTTTTTATGTTTTGTTATTTGCTATGAGGCAAGATATTAGCTTATGGTAAATCTAATTGTTATAATTCAATTAAGAAAGTTTAGTATGAATTATTTTTTACCTAGACGTGAGACCCTTATTAATTAATAATGTAAATTAATTAATGGCATATCATCATATATATTTGCGACATGCTTTTATAATTGGTATGCTTAATAAGACCATCCATAATTTTCCAATGATTTGTCCGTCTGCATAATCGAGGCTATGAAATGCCATTTGTAAAAATACTAATGTATCAATAACCAGACCAAAAAGTGCTGAAATTAAGATAGCTAAAATTAAATTATATTTTTGTAATAAGCTATAGATAATTGTATCAGTAGTCTCTGATATTAAATATGCTGTTGCTCCAGCTATGGCAATGATGCCATCTACTAATATATAATTTAATATTGTACCAATTATAACAGCAATTATAGCTATTCTTATATTCGTTAATCTTTGTAATATATCTCTGAAAACAAATGCTAAGCCAGCAAATAATACTCCAGATGGGGCATATATATAAGGCCATGTCCATACTGGGATAATGCAGGGTACATTTGGTGTACAGGTTCCGATGTTTCTTATTGCATATCCAGCTAATGGTATCATTGATAAAAATAATACAAAGAATATAGCTTGTTTGAGTTTTTGTTTAATGTTATTCTCCTTAAATTGCGGAGAGAATTTTATCATAGTAGATATTTGTCATGAGTTTTCTCAAGCGATGTTAGGTATGTTCGCTGCTATATGGTGAGTGATTATGATAGAATCCGTATAATTAAATTAAAAAATATTATAGAAAAGTAAATATGGCGATAATAACGGTAGATAAAATAAGTTTGGCATTTGGTCATCATCAATTACTTGATAAAGTAAGTATTGGTTTAGAAAAAAATGATAAATTGGGTTTAATTGGACGTAATGGAGCCGGTAAATCATCATTCTTAAAAGTTTTAGCAGGAGTACATGCCGCAGATGATGGCAAAATTCATTATCAAGATGGTTTAAAGATTGTATATATTGCTCAGGAGCCACAACTAAATCTACAAAATACTATTTTTCAAGAAGTCATGGACGGTCTTGGAAGCTTAAAAGATACTCTAACAGAGTATTATAAAACTTTAGATGATATGGCAACTGATTATAGTGATGAAATATTAGAAAAGTTAAATGATTTACAGCATGAGCTAGAGCATCATAATGGTTGGGTTGCAAAAAATCTTATTGATAAAACATTGTCTGATTTAAAATTAGATGGTCACCAAATAGTTGGAAACTTATCTGGTGGCGTTAAGAAAAAGGTTGCAATTGCTAAATCATTAGTTGCTAATCCTGATGTTATTTTTTTAGATGAGCCAACCAATCATTTAGACGTGTTTGCTATTGAGTGGCTTGAGCAAATTATCAGAAACTTTAATGGTGCAATAGTATTAATTACACATGATAGACGATTTTTAGATAATACGGTTACTAAAATTTTAGAATTAGATAGAGGTAAATTACAAGTTTATCCAGGAAGTTTTGCAGCTTATCAAGAAACTAAAATACGTCAATTATCTGATGAAGCAAAGACTAACTCAGAATTTGATAAAGTTTTAGCACAAGAAGAAGTTTGGATTCGTAAAGGTATTCAAGCTAGACGTACTCGTAATGAAGGTCGTGTTCGTAGATTAGAGGAGCTTCGTAATATACGCTCTGAGCGTCGTGATCATCAAGGATCGGTGAAGATTAAAATCGATGCTGGGCAATTATCTGGCAAAATAGTTGCAGAAATTGAGCATCTAGAAGTTAAATTTGCAGATAAGACAATTATTCGTGATTTCTCGGGTAAAATTTTGCGTGGTGATAAGATTGGTTTAATTGGTGGCAATGGTATTGGTAAAACAACATTATTAAAAGCTATATTGGGTGATATTGAACCAAGTTCCGGAACTGTAAAACTAGGTACTAAACTAGAGGTTGCTTATTTTGATCAGTTACGTGAGCAATTAGATGATAATGCAACTATTCAAGATGTGGTTGCTCAAGGACAAGATTATATTTTTGTCAATGGAGTACGTAAACATATTGCATCTTATTTAGAAGAGTTTTTATTTGATCCAGCTCGCTTTCGTTCTCCTGTCGCATCTTTGTCTGGTGGTGAGCGTAATCGATTATTATTGGCTCGATTATTTTCTCAACCCGCAAATGTTTTAGTTATGGATGAGCCTACCAATGATTTGGATATGGATACATTAGAGCTTCTTGAGGAAATCTTAGCAAACTATCCTGGCACTGTTTTTTTGGTTAGTCATGATCGTGCGTTTTTAGATAATGTAGTTACACAATCATGGGTTTTTCTTGGTGATGGTGATATTTTAGAATATAGTGGCGGTTATGCGGATTGGTTTAATTATAAAGATAGATATTTTGCAGAAGTTTATAAGAAAAATAAACCAGTAGTTACTGATGCCAAGTTATCAGCATCAAAATCAGAAAAGTTAGATATAAAAAGTAAACTATCATATAAAGATAAAATGGAGTTAGAGCAGTTACCTGATTTATTAGCTAAATTAGAAATAGAGCAAACAGAGTTAAATGAAAAGCTACAAGATGTTAATTTATATAAAGACTCTCCTGAGCTAGCAGCTGACTATCATGCACGTGTACTTAAAATTGATGAGTTATTACTTGAAAAAATGGCTCGTTGGGAAGAGCTTGAAGCAATAGGTAAATAAAGGTAACTATTATGGATGATAATAAGGTTCGTTGTGGGTGGTGTGAAAAAGATGATTTGTATCGTCGCTATCATGATGAAGAATGGGGTAGACCATTGCATGATGAGGCAAAACACTTTGAATTTTTATTGTTAGAAACTATGCAAGCTGGATTGAGTTGGTATACTATATTAGTTAAGCGTGAAAATTATCGTCAGGCGTTTGCAAATTTTGATCCTATTAAAGTTGCTAAATATTCTGAGGCTGATATAGATATACTTATGCAAAATGCAGGTATTATTCGTAATAGAAAAAAATTAGAAGCAGCGGTTACTAATGCCAATAAGTTTTTAGAGGTTCAAAAAGAGTTTGGCTCATTTGATAGATATATATGGAGATTTAGTAATAATCAAGTAATTGATAATCATAATGAGAGTTTGAGTGAAGTTCAGGCAAGTAGTGAATTATCTGGTACTGTAGCGAAAGATTTGAAGAATCGAGGCTTCAAATATGTTGGAAGTATTACTATCTATGCTCATTTACAGGCTATTGGTATTATAAATGACCATTTAATTAATTGTTGGACACGTAAAGTTTGATAATAGTTAATAAAATATTGAAATAAGAGTTAATTAATTTAAGTCTTTGAGATGCTCGAATAAAAAGCTATTTTTAGTGTTTATTTCGGGCATGTTTTAATGAATTATTAAAGAAAGTTGTATAAATAGTTTGACATATTGGTGAATGTTATGAGAGAATATCGTTCTGCCGCTGAGAGGTGGGTAGCTAGAAAAGCTAAACAGAACAGATCTTTAACAAGAAAAAACAATCAATAAATGTGAGGCATCC
>JAQUVM010000012.1 GCA_028693355.1 Burkholderiales bacterium | reverse complement strand
GTATTATCATCAACAGCATAACTGTGGTTTTGTGAAGTTAGATAACAACGATCACGATCTAAATCAATACATGGCTGGTTATGTCCACGGTGCCCAAATTTTAATTTATATGTATTTGCGCCAATTGCAAGAGCCATTAATTGTGAGCCTAAACATATACCAAAAATTGGTTTATCGCGTTTTAACGCACTAGCTAAAACTTCAACAGTTTTTTGGCATTGTTTTGGATCACCAGGCCCATTTGAAAGCATTACTCCATCATAATCTTCATTTGAGTAATCATAATCAAATGGTACACGTTTCACGGTCACATCAAAGTTAAGTAAACAACGAATGATATTTTCTTTAGCGCCACAATCTACCATAATTACTTTATATTTACCATTACCGATTGTTTCAACTTCTTTTGGAGAGCATTTTTCTACCCAATTAACTGCCATACTATCACTAAAATTAGGCTCAAATTCAGGGTTAGTGGTAATTACTCCACTTAATACACCATATTCGCGGATAACTTTAGTTAATTCACGAGTATCAACTCCACAAATTAATGGCACATTATTTTTTTGTAACCAAGTTAAAAATGTTTCTACTGATGAGTAATGATGTGGGGCATCATATAGAGTTTCACAAATAACGCCTTTAGTATGAATTTTATCTGATTCCCAACGTTTACCATCTGATACGCCATAGTTACCTAAGATAGGAAATGTAAAAGTTAAAATTTGTCCAGAATACGACGGGTCAGTTAGAGTTTCTTCATAACCTGTCATACCTGTGTTAAATACAACTTCACCATAGCTGTGTTCAGTTTGCCACTCTGGTGCCATACCTTCAAAGGTGCGCCCATTGGCTAGCTTTAAATATGCTTTTTTCATATATACTCTTTGTCTTTCTACTTTGGACTTTGTTGTCCCTTTACATATCTATTATCTATAATAAAATTTGATAAATAAGTATATGAAGCAAGAACAAGGCACATTACGATGTAATGTCGTAATACTACATGAAAAGTAATGTAACGATGTTGTTGCAATATAGACTTATTTATTTGCCTATTAGAGATTCTGCTTTTGCTTTATCATCTGATGATATCTTGCCATTTTTATATAATACATCTAATACTATATATAAGTCAGTAATACTATGTAATTTGTATCCTTGCGATTCTAATTTTTCTTTACCGCCTTGATTACGATTAATGAAGCAAACAATATCTTTGATTTTTATGCCATCAGCTTCTAAAACTTCTGTAGTTTCACCAATGCTCATGCCTGTTGTTACTACATCTTCAATAATCAAACAAACATCACCTGATTTGTATACACCTTCCAGGATTTTTTTAGTGCCGTAACCTTTTGCTTCTTTACGTTTTAATAGCATCGGAATTTTATGTTTATAAGCAATTCCACTAGCAAATGTAAGTGCAGAGTAAGGTACTCCACAAATTGAGTTGTATTGTAGATTTTCCATTTTGCTATACATTAAGTCGCAAAGATTCACGAAAATATCTGGGTATGAAATTGCTGTACGAATATCAGCATAAACATATGATTGTTTACCTGATTTCAATGTGAATTCGCCAAATTTAATCATACCTACGTCATACATATCCAAAATTAATTTTTCTAACATCTCAAATCCTATAGATAACAAAAAAGCCCACAAATAAGTGAGCTTTAATTTAATAATTTATAATATCAAATACAAGTGATAATTTATTTGCGGTTATCTTTTCTACAAATAAGATTAATTTCATCTTTAATTATCACCTAAAAAATTTTTAAAATCCGCAAATTATATCATATTGTTTTAATTCGCTTGTATATTTTGCTTTTAACATTCCTTAAATAATTCATAATGTCTGTTAAACGTTAAGTTGTACTTAATCACCAGCATATCAAGAAGCTTTGTTAATGATTGCTCTAGGTTTTCATCTAAAACATATGTTTCCATCCAAGTTTCTTTTCCATCGCTACCTAAATTTGGTCTTTTTAATATTTTTGTAATAATAGAGGGATGCTTTTCTTGTACTTCAATAAGAATATTAGACAGAGCCGTAAGTAGGCTTGGAACTTCGGTAGAGTCAAGTTTATAATATACAAAAAGGTGAATCATTTACCTAAACCTTCCCATCGTTTAATATTTTCTGTTTCAATATCAAAAAGGTCTAGCATTCTAGCTACAGAATGGTTAACCATTTCATCTATTGTTTTTGGTAAAGAATAAAAAGCAGGAACTGGTGGCATTATAATTCCACCATTTTCAGTTACTTGAGCCATCGATTTTATATGTCCCGCATGAAATGGAGTTTCTCTTAACGCCAGCACTAATTTACGCCGTTCTTTTAAAACTACATCAGCTGCACGACTTATGAGATTACTTGTTGTTCCATGAGCAATTTGAGACATACTATTAATTGAACATGGAGCTATTAACATTCCTAATGTTTTAAATGATCCAGATGCTATAGTTGCACCAATATTTTTAGGTGAATGAACTACGTCGGATAAAGACTCAATATAGGAGTAATCATAGTTTGTTTCAGAAGACATAGTAATTTTGGCTGAGTCACTCATTATTAAATGAGTTTCGATATTAGTTTCTTTTAGCATCTCCAAAGCTCTGACACCATATATGGTGCCAGAAGCTCCGGTAATCGCAATAATTAATCTTTTTATCATCTATTTATTTTCATGGCTTAGGTAAATATTTGTATTAGACATTACAGTGTTTTCTATAATAAAAAACTACTCTAACCATTCTATCAGAAAATAAAACATAAATGTGGTAGAAAAGAGATTTATTTTGTATCTAGAGCACTTATAAGGCGAGTACAATTAATTAATCTAACTGATGATTATATTAGATAATTCTAAAATAAGTTGACGCACGGCAGCAAGTTTTGATATAATGTGCGAGATTAAATATATTTTAAGTAGGGTTTAAATGACAAATTTAACTGTAACAAACTTGCCAGTAGTTTCTAATGGTAGTCTTGATGCATATATTAGTTATGTAAATAGCCTGCCATTATTGACAGAAAAAGAAGAACATGACTACGCTGAGAGATGGCGTGAGAATGAAGATACAGAGGCAGCAAAACAATTAGTGTTATCACACTTACGTTTGGTTGTATCTCAGGCTCGTGGGTATTTAGGATACGGATTACCTTTTGCGGATTTAATTCAAGAGGGTACAATTGGCTTAATGAAAGCTGTTAAGCGTTTTGATGCGCGCCGCCAAGTACGTTTAGTTACTTTTGCGATGTATTGGATTAAAGCTGAGCTCAATGAGTTTGTTATAAAAAATTGGCGCATAGTGAGAACTGTTACTACTAAAGCCCAACGTAAGCTGTTTTTTAATCTACGTTCTGAGCGTGAAGATATCGGTAATTTGTCAGATATCGAAGCAACTCAAATTGCTCATAAGTTAGGTGTAGATAAAAAAGATGTAATTGAAATGAATACTCGGCTGACTGGAAAAGATGTGGCATTAGTGAGTGATAGCTCTGATGATGAAAACTATGCAGCTCCGATTAATTGGTTAGCTGATGAAGACCATACACCAGAGATGATGATTGAGAAAAAGGCTACAGAAAATATCCAGACAAAAGGGATTGAAGAAGCTCTAAATGAGCTTGATGATCGTAGTCGTCGTATTATTGAGACACGTTGGTTATGTGATAGTGAAGATCAATTAACATTGCATGATTTAGCGGCTGAATTTAGCATATCAGCTGAGCGGGTTCGCCAAGTTGAAACTAAAGCATTACAAAAAATGCGTGGAGCATTAGAGAAATTCATGAATTAATTTTTAGTTCATGTTAAATAAATAAAAAAACACCTATTTTTATAATAGGTGTTTTTGCATTTCAAAAGTTATTTGCTTGCGGCATCAGGATAATTTTGTGGAACTCGCATTCCGCGAGATGCTAAAATTGAATTAAGTCTTGCTGGGTCATCTGTAATGATACCATCTACACCCCAATCAATTAATCTATTAACCACCTCTGGATTAAATGCATTACCAGAATGCTCAGGCCATGTCCATACAACAACTTTTAATCCTAATGCATGAGCTTCATCTAAATCTTCTTTGGTTAAGCTCACATCTTCTGGTTCGTAAAGAGAGCCACCTAAAGCTTTTACCATTTGTGGAATTGAATAGTTATAATTTTTTAACAATTTACCACCACTCCATAAACCAGCTTGTTTTACATCTGATTCTTGCATTCTTGGGATATCATCATACCCTACTAAGAAGGCTAATTTTACCTTAGGATTAATCTTATGTAGCTCATATAACGGTTCCCAGTCAAATGATTGAATTTCTGCTCTATCAACTAATTTATTTTTAACCAAAATATCATTTATCTTTTGAGCAAATTCTTTTGGTGAGACAGTCCAAGTAGGATTTAGAGGATCATTTTTAATTTCAATTTGGAAATTAATTTTTTTATTGCTTGTCTTATTAACATAATTAATTACTTCTTGCAAAGTTGGCATTTTTGTACCATCAACTGCTTGTTGTTCAGGAAAGTATTTGGCATATGGACTATTGAGGTTAAGCCTACCTGCATCGTATTCTTGAAGTTGTTTGATTGTTAGGTTTTTTACCAGATATGGTTGAATATTTTTGTCAATTCCACCTGATTCTTTTGCTAAATTAGAGTACATTTCAGACTTGCTATTTGCAAAAAACTTACCATCTTTGCGTAAAATATCAGGGTTTAACCATATATCATGATCAATTATAATTACACCATCACGACTAATGCCAATATCCATATCTACCCAATCAGTTCCAAGTGCTAATGCTGTTTTGTATCCAGGCATAGTATTTTCTGGTGAGAAGCTTCTTGCACCACGGTGGGCATAAACTTCTACATATTTTTGTTTTGCTTGATTGTGTGGAATTCCTGCTTGGTTATATGGATTATTACTTGCAGCAAATGCAAATCCAGATGACAATCCTAAGATTAATAATAGTTTATGCATTCTATACTCCTATTAAATAATTGTTACAATATTATTATATATTTTGCGTAAGTTTTTTTGTTTTATCTTTAAGTAAGAAAAAATTTATAAAAATATCCTCTAAGTGATTACGTAGTCCAGTATGGCGTAATAAATAAAATCTCGTTTCTCCAAAAGAGTGCTCAGGTAGTAGCTTAACTAATTTTCCAAGATCTACTTCATTTTTTACCAAGTCTTCAGGTGCGCTAATGATATAACCATTATTTAGTGCTAAATCTAAATTAAACATAGCATTATTAGTAATTAATTTAGGGGAATATACTATATGGGTTACTTCACCTGTTAAGTTATTCATAACGGTTAAGTTATTGTTAACTTGATGGTTAAATGAACTTCCAACTAAACGATGGTTGGTAAGAGTAGATAAGTCAGCTGGCGCTCCATATTGCTTTATATACTCAGGACTAGCATATAGATAATGTGAGCTTTTCATTAATAATCTTTGTTTGCAATTTTGTGTATTTGGAGGAGACACGGCGATTGCTAGATCTAAGTTATTTTTAATTAAATCAACTTCACCACCGTCATAACTAAAGATTAGTTGAACTTGAGGGTATAAATCATGAAACTGACTAAGCATTGGCACAATTAAAACACTAAAAAAAGCACGAGGGATAGATATGCGTAGAGTGCCAGCAAATTGCTGTACTTGTTTAAAATCACTCAAATATTGGTAAATATCATCACTCAGAAATTTAAACTTATTGTAAAATTCAATACCTTCGGTAGTCATTTCAAACAAACCGCGTGTATTTCTTCGTAATAGTGGCTTGCCTAAGCTTTCTTCTAAACTACGAATTCGCCGAGAGATGGTACTTTGACCTATATTTAGATGCAGGGATAATTTTATAAATGATCCGCGATCTATTAATTGTACAAATAGAAAAATATCATCATAATTCATAATTAATATGCCCATATATTTTTGTATAACAGTTATACAGTAATGCTACGATAAACATCATATTCTTCCATTATAATGACGTTGGTAGAAAGAACTTTATTCACTAATGTTTACTTAGAGGTAATTATATCATGAAAAAATTATTGTCATTATTACTTGTTGCTGGTGTTTCTTTAACTAATAATAGTTTTGCATGTTCTCAGCTTAGCCATGAATTTAATGGCGTTGGAACTTATGCAGCACGTTCGTTTGATTTCTGTACTGAAGTAAAAACAACAATGGTGGTATACCCACGCGGAACTAAGGGAGAGAGTAATAAATCTGGACAAAACGTTATTTCATGGGTAGGCAAATATGGTTATGTTACGGTAAATCAACCATCTTTAGGTCCTGAATTGACATCAGAAGGTCTAAATGAAAAAGGTTTGGCTGTACATATGTTATATATGGGTGATACTAAGCAAGCTCCAATAGATAAAAGTAAACCAGTAATTAGCACTTTTATGTGGACACAATATGTTTTAGCTAATTATCAAACTGTAGATGAGGTATTAAAACATATTAATGAATACCAGATTCATACTTATCCTTTGAAGTTTGGTAACGAAAGCATTGTATTCCCATTACATTTTGCTATCGAAGATAAATCAGGAGATAATGCTATAATTGAATTTATTAATGGTAAACTAACAATTCATAAAAACCAAAAAATGTCTATTATGACTAATGAGCCAAATTATGATGCACAGCTTGCTAATTTAAAAAAAGTAAAAGCTTCGTCTCAATATACAATTGAGCAGTTACCTGGCGGAGCTGAACCGGAAAATCGCTTTGTTCGTGCTAATTATATTAACGAAAACTTGCCACAGGCAAGTAATAGCAATATGGCAGTTAATTATATGTTTGGTGCGATTAATTCTACTATGGTACCATTTTTTGCTAATTACCAAGAAGGCTGTAAACGTTTAAATGATCCAGCAGGATCAGCAAGTGATGCTTGGCCTACTCAATGGATGAGTGTTACTGATTTAGATAAAAGTACTCTTTATGTAACTAATACTTTGGTTGGAAACCGTATATGGGTTAATCTTAATAATTTTAATCTAAAAGCAGGTCAACCAGTAAAAACTATTGATACTTCACGTGCAGATATAACTGGAGATGTTAGTAAGTTATTAAAGTAATTTATTTAACTTATCATAAGTTTTAAATTAAAAATAGTTGTGGACAATTTATCCACAACTATTTTTATATAAAGACAAAAATTAAGAATTATGATTAAATGCGTTATAAGCCGCAGCAAATGCCTCAATTGATGCTTGTACAATATCTGGAGAAGTACCACTACCAATTGAGTTTTTAGTATCTTGCTGAAGTTTCATTTCCACGTATACATTGGCATCAGTACCTTGCCCACGGATTTCTACTTTATATTCAGTGAGTTTAAATTCTAATGTATCACGACAAGCATGAGTTAATGCCTTGATTAATGCATCAACAGGGCCAGTTCCAATCGAGTCAGCTGTATATTCTTGTCCTGCTATATTTACTCGTACGTTTGCAAGGGCACGCTTATCTTTTGAAGTTGAGACATTAAAGTCAACTACAGAGAAGACATCTGCGACATTATTTTTAGGCGACTCAAGCACACCTTGAATACTATCTTGGAAATCTGAGATGGTAATATGCTTACCTTTTTGTACTATTTTAGCTAACGATTGGTGAATTTTATCAATATATTCTTCTCCGTAGGTCGCAGAGAATAGGTTTTGTAATTCACGAGTAATGTCAGTTTTACTAGGTTCCTTATCAAATAAAGTATCTGATTTTTCAACAAATACCATGCTTTTACCATCAAAGAATCCATTTGAGTAAAGATTCGTGAAATCAGCGATTTGCGGATAAATAGTTGGAGGTTTAATAGCTGCTTTTAATACTACTTGTGGATCTTTTAAGCCATCCCCAGTTAGTATACACATTACTTTTTTATGTGCATCAATTTTGCCAGCAGCAACTAATTTTTCCACCCCTGCAATTGTAGCAGCAGCAGAGCTT
Organism: Burkholderiales bacterium; assembly: GCA_028693355.1. Classification (GTDB taxonomy): domain Bacteria; phylum Pseudomonadota; class Gammaproteobacteria; order Burkholderiales; family UBA11063; genus Aquella. The sequence goes on along the minus strand of JAQUVM010000012.1, from coordinate 32,218 downwards.
TCTGCAAAAATACCTTCTTCTTTTGCCAGGCGGTGTTGCGCTGCTAGTATTTCATTATCAGTTACAGATATTGCGTAACCATTAGTTGAATTAATGGCTTCAAGTGCTTTTAACCCATCAATAGGATTTGCTACAGCTATTGCTGATGCTAATGTATTTATACTTGGCAGAGGTGTAATGTCATTACGTTTTTCGTCAAAACTATTAATCACAGCACAAGCCCCTTTTGCTTGTACACCGATAATGCGTGGTAATCTATCAATTAGACCAAGACGGTAATAATCCATAAATCCTTTGTAATATCCACCAATATTTGTTCCACAGCCAATAGGCACCACTAAGTAATCTGGAACTTGAAATAACATTTGATCAATTATTTCAAAAGCTGCTGTTTTTGCACCCTCTAAACGGTATGCATAATCTCCAGCTAAATAAAAACCCATCTCAGCCGCGATTTTGTATGCTAAATCAGCCGCATCATTATATGTTCCTTTTACTTGGACAATATGTCCCCCAAAAGCTAATACTTGTGATAATTTACCAGGAGGAACACCCTCAGGAACTAAAATAAAGCATGGAATTCCAGCTGCTGCCGAGTAGCATGCGCAAGATGCTGCCATATTACCAGTTGAGGCTAAGATAATTGCTTTAGCACCCATTTCTTTAGCTACAGAAATTTCTACTGCTGTGCCGCGATCTTTAAATGAGCCAGTTGGGTTTTTGCCTTCTACTTTAAGCATTAAATCAATACCAAGGCTTCTGCCTAATTTTCGGCTTTTAATTAATGGTGTAGCAGATTCCCGTAAAGTAATAAATTCTGTTTGTTTTTTTATAGGCAGTAATGGTAAATACTTCAAAATATTTGGCGGTGATTGGCGGAAGTAATCTAAGTTAATTTTACTTTTTACTTCGTCTAAATCCATAACAACTTCCCAAGGAGTTGTTTCACCTGTGAAAACCATATTTGTTGGGTTTACCCGTTCTTTAGTGACAAAATCACGAAGATAATACATAATACTCTTGCCTTTCAATTTTAGAGTTTAGCTATATTTAAAAACTTCTCACTATGTCTTAGTACGCACATTTTGTTGTATTTTTTATCAGTATTTCTACTATGTCTATTGAAATACTGAGAATATGCTTTGCTCTAATCTCTAATAAAATGATTTATAACCCAGTATTTTAGCATAAAAGAAATAAGCATAAATATTAGCCATATATTTTTTGAGTTATTTTAATTCCTAGAGCTTATTTTTAAATGTACTTTTGCTGTTGCAAAGGTATTAGATATCTACAGTGGTAAGCTTTAACGATTATAAAATTGTAGTTTCTACATAATTGTTTTTATTCTTAATAGAACTGCTATCTATGTAATACGCTGTTTTAAAAGAATTATATAATACATATAACATATTAAATTTTGAATTATATTGTAGAGTGTTTCTGTATTCCTAAATTATGCCCCTGCATTCCAAAATTAGCACCACATCCTGATGTTATACCTGTATAATTCGACGGATGTGATTAACTAAAATTTGCTATCTAAATTTAATAGCTTCTAATTTTAGAAGATTTCTAAAGTAAATTATTTAATTTTAGAGGTTGTCAATATGATAGATGATATACTGTTATTTATAGTTTTGTATGAAACCCATAACTTCACTCTAGTTGCTGAACAATTAAATATTCAACAATCTACAGTTAGTAAGCGCATTTCTAAATTAGAGTATCTACTTGGTAATTCATTAATAACAAGAAGAGGCAAAAATTTTGAGATTACAGCGTATGGTGTATACATTTATAATAAGTTTCGGCATTTTCCTTTATATATTGAGAATACATTAAATGGTTACCAACGGAACTCCTGCCATGACTCAAATGAAACTATTACCGTATCGTTACCATTTATTTTGAGTTATGAGATTTTATCTCAACATATAGAAGTATTTATGAAATCATATCCAAATGTGAAGCTAAATATATTATATGAAAAGGATATACCTAATTTTAATATAGTTAATTTTGCCATTACGCGGCATAATATAGAACAACCAGGATTTATAACAAGCTTTTTTCGAAGAGAGCATGCGCATCTTTATTGTAGTAATCAATATGCTCAAAAACATGGAATTCCAGAAAGTATAGATGATTTAAAGAACAGAAAACTTATTAATCTAATTTTAGATCATAATCAATACATTGTGTCTATGGTTAATACTAAAACAAATCAAGAGATTTTGCCAAATTTTGATAGTCGTATATACGTAGATAATGTTATGCATATGAAAGAAATCGGCATACATGCCATGGAGCATCTCTTTGGTTGTTGGGATTTTATGTGTATAAAAGAATTTGCAGCTGGTGAATTAATACAGGTGCTTCCTGATTGGAATGTTCATACTTTAAATTTTTACTTGATTCAAAAATCTAATATGAGAAGTATTGATAAAATATTTCTCAATTTTATAAGTGAAAAACTTGGATATCATTTTATGAATAAAGATGTATAAGGTATACACATCTTTTACTCCACGGTTACTTAATTATGTGAACACATTTAACTAGAACTTTCTTCATTTTAAGAAATCTACATACCAAATAATTCTTTATTTCCATCTATACCTGTACTAAGAGTAAGATCGATTGCTTTAAGCTATGCAGTCAAGAAACAAGATAGGATGGCGGTATTCCAATGCTCTATTTTGCCATTCCTTGACAATATCTGTAACTGATGATAATTCTTATTCGATAAATCTTGAGGATACAATTCATTAATAGTAGAACGTATATATAATGCTAAAACATTATCATAGACACCTTATCATCTATTTCTGTTAAGGTGACGTTCTAAAGTACTTTCAAGAATAAACTATAGAACATAGTTGTTAAATCAGTTTGAATTTTTACGTCTGATGGGATTAGCTCAATTAATCAGTCTAATTTATCTTGAGTAAGATGGGGCTATTTATATCATCACTATAAAGTAGTATAGTTTACTAAATATTAGGAGATGACACAAAATTTATGATAGTTTCAGGTGTTTAATATTTCTCACAAATTTACCTGCAAACCGCATTAGTTTTGTAATTTTCCAACTATTACTATTCAAAATATTATTTAATTCAACTTTAGTAGCACTTAATTCAACTTTAGTAGCACTTAATTCAATACAATCTTTTGAGACAAGTTTAGTTACTAAATCATATCGTTTTTCTAATACCGAAATAAATATTTTTTCTATATTTTGTTTGTAATCATTTTCTGAGCATATATTAATTAATTCTTTTTCATATTTAGGGTCATACGTTGCTATTTTAGCCCATTTATAATTAGATTTTTCACAAATGTATAAAATAGAGCGTTCTATTGCATGTGCCAAAGTTAGATCAGTTTGCCCCATCTCAGGAGAAAAGTCTTCCCAGTCAAGTCCTATTTCAATTAGTGGTTTTATAGCATCTGTTCTTCCAAAAAACATTGAACCAGAAGGAAATTCACAGTAATTACCTATATCGATATCTATACCACATTTTTTTAATAGGTTTTTTACATTATCGAAATTAAACCCGTGTGATATATTTATACGATTAATTTCATGATAGTTATGAAGAGGAAAAACAATTCCAATATCTTTGTGAGAAAGTAACCACAAATTGAAATTAGCTATTTCTTTACTCCCTAATAAATTAGAAAGGGCATAATTTAACCAACCATTAGACCCATTATTGAGGTGTAACGATTTTTTCGTATGTAGATGTAAAAAATATTTATACTTACTAAATACGTCTTTAAATCCTATTATCATAGGTGCTATATCGCGCCCCCTATTTTGGAGAACTCTTATTTCAGTTTCTCCTTTGATATAGTTGTTTATTAAGCGTTTAATTTCTATTTCTTTTTCAAAAGTATCAGTGGATATAAATAAATCAACTTGAGAATTTATATTATTAATGGCATTCAATAAATCATCCAATAGGTCAGTATAATATACATGTATGATTGCAGCTATTTTATCTGAAAAATTAAAGTTATTAGATGCCATTGACGGTGTCAAAAACGAAAACTCATATCCACTAGATTTTCTCAGTGAAATTGAGCCATTGTATATTATTTCATAATCATTCATTGAAACTCCTTATATTCTTAAATACGAATTAAAAGCTAAAAAATATAAATAAAGTCAGTTAAAGAGGTCTATTTTTATTGAAATAGAAACTTTTGTAGGTTAAATTTCCAGTGTTCCTGTAAATGCCAACATTGTAACTGATTCTTTTGCCATTTTTAAATAAAATTGATCATTTTTCCCTTCCTTTAGTAACTTTTAGGAAATGATTTTGGTGACTTTCTGCACCATGATCACCATTTTGTTGGTTGGCGCTAGTTACGATACTTAGCATTTAGATTGTTTTGTATCATCCTGATTTCTTCATCATTAACTTTATTAAAGTCCGTACATTTTTCCAATGATCTACGAATTAAACCATTTGTGTTCTCATTAAAGTCTGGTTTCCATGAACAATATGTATGACAGAAATACTGTGATATTTAATATCAATAGTTAGATCTGATTGCTTAGAATAGTGCATGTTCCATTTATCGAACAAAGGTACCATAAAGTCATTATTCTTTGAAAAATTCTAATAAGAATATGATTATGTTAAAATATTTGCATTCAAATTCAGAAGAGTGTCAAATATGGCAAATATTCTATCAATGCAGTCACATGTCGCATATGGTTATGTTGGCAATAAAGCAGCTATTTTTCCGCTTCAACGCTTAGGTAATGAAGTAATTAATATTAATACAGTGCAATTTTCTAATCATACTGGTTATGGATCTTGGACTGGAGATATTATGTCATTAGAGCATATTGATAAAATCTTTACTGGTTTATCTGATAAAGGTATTTTAGAAAATCTCGATGCTGTTTTAACCGGATATCTTGGAGATAGCGCTTTGGGAGATGTACTATTAAAATGGCTTGAGATTATAAAATCTAAAAACCCAAGTGTAATTTATTGTTGTGATCCTGTAATAGGTGATGTTGGGCGTGGAGTTTTTGTACGCCCTGGAGTGCCAGAATTCTTTGCAAATCGTGCGTTGCAATTTTCTAATATTCTAACCCCAAACCAATTTGAATTAACTTATCTAACAGGCTGTGAAATTTACTCTTTAGATGATGCAAGAACTGCTTGTAATAAACTACATAGCAAAGGTGTAGAGACAATATTATTAACAAGCCTAACTCGAAAAGATAAACCAAGTACTATCATTGAAATGTTAGTATCGAATAAGAATGAGCAATACCTGATTGAGACACCACGCTTAGCTATGCCAATTTCACCAAATGGTTCAGGAGATATGACGGCTGCATTATTCTTAGCTAAATTTTTAGAAACACATCATTTAAAGCATAGTCTAGAATATACTGCATCGGCAATCTATGCTGTTTTTCAAGAAACATTAAAACGTAATCAAAGAGAGTTAGCTATTATTGCTGCTCAAAATCAATTTATAAGTCCAACAAATAATTTCAAGGCTCATCAATTGTAATACAAATTCAAAAAAACTATAGTAGTAGATAATGTATTTTATTTTTTATTACCCAATTAATTTATAGCATTTTTAATCATCTAAAAATGCTATATGGCTTAAATTAAACCTTTATTTTAGCTATTAAAACATAACTACTAGCAAATAGATAATATAAAATGAAACTATTGTTGTTTATGTGCAACAAATTATCTTTTATTTTCATATATTATAATTAATTTATTATTTTTCTTTGAGTTTTATTATTTTTATTCAAAACATATTGTTCTGATTCGTAAATATTAAAATATGATTCTTTATGTTTAGCTCATGCTAACTGTTCTTTATTTATTTAAGTTCTCTTATTCCATAATTGTGATTTTATATTCCAAAAGTAATGTATTATAGGGGGTGTATTTTTAAATATGGAATGAAAGTATTGTTATACTTCACCTTGAAGAACAAGTCTATTCTTGTAATTATTAGTTATAACTATACGCATGGCAATTAATACTGTAGCTGTATTAATTACTGTGACTTGAGATTAATTATTATTTTATGAGGTGTATAAATCATGCTGGATGATATTTTTTTATTTATTACTTTATATGAGGCACATAGTTTTACTAAAGCGGCCACGAATGCTAATATTCAACAATCTACGGTTAGTAAGCGCATTTATAAATTGGAAGAGATGCTTGGGAATAGATTAATTGTTCGTAATGGAAAGAATTTTAATATCACGGAGTTTGGTGATTATATATATAATAAATTTAAACATCTCCCGTTATTTATTAATACAACATTAGAAAATTATAAAAAGGATTTTTATAGCGATTCTAATGATACCATTACAATATCATTGCCATTTATTTTAAGTTATGAACTTTTATCTCCGCATATAGAAGTGTTTATGAATTCATATCCAAAAATGAAACTAAATATACTATATGAAAAAGAAGTTCCTGATTTTGGAGTAGTTGACTTTGCCATTACTAGACATAATATTAGCCAACCAGGATTAATAACCAGTTTTTTTAGAAGAGAGCATTCACATCTTTATTGCAGTAATCAATATGCGCAAAAACATGGAGTTCCAAAAAGTATAGAAGAGTTAAATAATAGAAAATTCATTAATTTAATTCTAGATCATAGTCAACATAAATTGTCAATGGTAAACACTAAGACTCATCAAGAGGTCTCGCCAAATTTTGATAGTAATATATATATAGATAATGTTATGCATATGAAGGAGGTTGGGAAGCATGCTACAGAACATCTCTTTGGTTGTTGGGATTTCATGTGTGCAAAAGAGTTTGCTTGTGGTGAAGTAATACAAATACTTCCTGATTGGAATATTCATACTTTAAATTTTTACTTGGTTCAAAAATTTAATATGAGAAATATTGATAAAATATTTCTCAACTTTATAAGTGAGCGACTTGGATATCATGTAGTTGGCAAATTCGCATAAATATATTATTATATCTGTATGATTAAGAATTTTTAATTTATATTATTGTTGCTAAGTGTACAATGGGCTTATTAATTTATAATCAAAAGTTTGAGTAATAAAATTAATGTTTCCAATTTTTAATTCAATTACAGTTCCTTGTGGTTGCATTTTGGTGATACTACTTACATCTAAAGTAAGTGGTACGCCATCAAGTTGTACATTATTTTTATACGTAAATGTTGCTTTAATACTGCTTATATTTTCTTGTTCTAGATAACGTAACGACCAGTATTTTTCTACACTATCTTGAAACTTTAGATAGCTGCTGTAAGTATCATCAAAGCTTTCTACAACAGTCGCTACATTATAGTCAGTAGCTAACAATGGCTTTTTTTTAGCTAATAAACTTATAATTTGTGATTGATTAATAAAATCAACTGCTCTTCTTAGTGGTGAGCTGGCCCATGTATAATAGTCAACATTCAATCCTGTATGAGAGTTCGGAGTAAGAGTCATGATAACTGGCATCATAGGTTGTTTAACTCTATAAATTGCAGGTACAAATGAATTTGTTAGCATTCTCCCCCAACTGCAATTTGCTAAAATCATTAATTCGCTAACTAATTTGTCGATTGGGTTTCCACGAATGCGTGGTTTTATTTGGATCTTACCATCACTGCCAAAAGCAAAGCTATAATCTACCATGAGTTGGTTTACACTAGATTTACCGCGACATTCCTCAAGCTTTAAAGCAAATTTATGTAGAAACTTTAATTCATCTTCATATGGATAATTAAATGTTTTATCCAGATTCTCGCTATTAAAATATTTTTCTAAATTTTCTGTCCGTAAGTTGGCGGATATTTTTACTCGTTCTAATACAGAGTTTTGTTCAACTATATTTAATTCGTTATCTAATATAAAGTAAATACTAACAACAGGAAGCTCTTTGCCTTCATCTAAGCTATAATGAGCAATAACATTCTCTGGTAACATGGTAATCTTATGTCCAGGATAATATACAGTTGACATTCTATCACTAGCTATATCTAATAGTTTTGGGTTAAGTGCTGGAGCTGAAATATGTATTCCCAGTAACCATCCAGACTCTGTTTTGGAAATTGAAAATGCATCATCAACTTCTGTCGTTGCTAATTCATCAATGGAAAATACAGACCTTGTTTCATTTAGTGGCAGGTCACATGCATGATCGTCAATTATAAACTCTTCTAGTTTAGTACCTTTAGGAAAGTAATGTCGGATAAAACTTTTTTCTAAAAAATCTTCAATTGATGAAATATAACCAAGTTTGAATAATAACTCAGTTAATGATATTTTAAGCTCTTTAGTTGCTTTTATGGTTGCTTTATACTCTAAAGAGTTTTTCTCTGGTTTATTAATAAATAACAGAGGATCAATTTGCCATTCTGGTTTTTGTAAATTAACTAAAGCATCATATATAAGATTAAATTTGTTTTGATATTCTATTTGCTTGGCTAATTGGGTTTGACGCTCTGAGATTTCTTCACGAGAGTGGCGTTTTAATTTGCCATCAATATATGAGAAAAAGATAGCAGGATCACATACTGCCATAAATATCCCAACCATATGATCAACATTGGTATTACTAAAGTATAGATCACACAGATCTTGCCATTCCCAAACATTATTATCGGCAGATAATTCCCAAAGTAATTCAAAATCCAATTCATTACGAATATTTTTAATGCTATTTTCTAAGTTCTGTAAGTTGGCATCAAATTGATAAATGAGATTATCAAGTTTAATCTTTTTTTCATTCTTTTCTTCTAAATAGCTAATCTCAGCATGTTTTTTCTCAACAGCGATTAGGTTTACTATCTTATAACTATTATTATCAAAGACTAATGCATATTTCATAATTTAATTGCCAAAATAACGGTTAGACCAATGACTACTAATGTTAATATAAAATTCATACGACGATAATCTCTTGTTAATTTATAGTAGTTTTGATTAACTTCATTTGAATCTTGTAATTTTTGTAAAGTATTTGCAAAATTACGTGGCATAGTTGGCATGATATAAGACCAATATGGGAGTTCTTCTTTTAGATTATGAATAAATCCTTTAAGTCCCATTTGCTGTTTTAACCATTTATGTAAAATTGGTTTAGCTGTTTTCCACAAGTCTAGCTCTGGGTTTAATACTCTTCCAAGCCCTTCCACGTTTACAATAGTTTTTTGTAATAAAATTAGCTGCGGCTGTACTACTATACCAAAACGTCGAGACACTTGAAATAGCTTAATTAAAACTTGAGCAAAGGAAATTTGTGCCAATGGTTTATTAAAAATTGGTTCGCATACTGCACGAATAGCATTCTCAAATTGTTCTATAGGAGTGTCTTTAGGAGCCCAGCCTGATTCTACATGAGTTACCGCTACTTTTTTATAATCTCGATTAAAGAATGCTAAAATATTTACAGCCAGATAGCGCTTATCTTCGTCAGATAAACAGCCAACTATACCAAAATCTAGGGCAATGTAGCGCCCATCGTTAGAACATAAAATATTACCAGGATGCATATCAGCATGAAAAAAGCCAAAATGAAATACTTGTGTATAAAATATCTCAACTCCATAATGAGATAATTTTACTAAATCAATTCCTTGGCGACGTAATTCAGCTAAATCATTGATGGCTGTTCCATTCATCCACTCCATTACTATGACATCTTTACTTGTGTAATCATAGTAGACTGTAGGAATTAAGATTTTAGGGTCATTTTGATGTAAACGAGCAAGTTCTGTACTATTGGCGGCTTCTTGTAAAAAATCTAATTCATCACGAATAGTTATTGCAAACTCTTCAATAATCTCTCGTGGTCGTAAGCGCTTACCATCGCTAATTAAATTTTCTACTAGCCATGCAGCGAGAGTCATTAATTTTATATCTTTAGCTATGACTTTATGAATTTTTGGGCGGAGTACTTTAACTGCAACGCTTAAGCCATTTTCTTTCAAAATAGCTTTATGTACCTGGGCAATTGATGCAGATGCAATTGGCTCTTTAGTAAAGTCATCAAATATGTCAGAAATAGGTTTACCTAATGAAGTCTCAATGATTTGCTGAGAAATATTAGAATCAAATGGTTTAACATTATTTTGTAATTGAGATAACTCTGCCATGTAGTTATTGGGTATTAGATCTGGACGTGTTGATAATAATTGCCCAAATTTTACAAATACTGGGCCTAATGACTCAAAAGCTAGTTTTACGCGAATTGGAAGTGATTTGTCCATATGCTTTTGAGGTACAAACCATAGAGACATTTCTAGAAATATGGCAAATTTACTAGTTTTATCATTAAGCTTGAGTATTTGAAATAAACCATAACGTTTAAATGTAAAAATGATTTTAAATAGTCTAATTAAGCGCATTGATTTTTTCTACTTTTTTGGCTAATAACTCTGTTTGTGAGCTAACTTCATCAACTTGTTTACAGAATTGATTTACTTCATGTTTATTAGCAATTGATGAGGTCTCATATTGTATATATTGACTAGTTGATAAAGAAGCATTGTTTGCTACTAATTTTGCATAGCTTACTAAATTATCAATGATTTGCTCCAATTTATTTGCAAACATGCTTAGAAATGGGTTTTGATGTAAATATAACAATTTAGTTGTCTCAATTGTGGCAAGTATTGATAGTAAGTCTTTTGCTAAAGTTTTGTCACCTGTTATTTCTAAGGTTTTATACGTTTTTACTTCATCATTATGAATTAGATGGCTCGCGCTTGCTATGGGTATTTTAATAACGCAGTCGGGAGTTGATTTTTCAGGAGATAGACTCCCATCAGGAGAAATGATAAATGCAATAGCAATGAAAGGCAAGTCTAGTTGTACAATTTTGGTGCTATATTTTTGTAACATTGGTTTAGTGTTTGGGTTAGCATCTAATAATAAATTAATTGCTTTTATTGCGAATTCATTAATCACGTTTTAATATCTCTTAGTGTTGTTAATATTCAACTTATTAGTTTACGATTTTATCATGTTTATGTGTTATAGATGTAAGTTAGTCGTTTTGTATTAATTGTTATGTTCTTAAGGTGGTTGATTTAATTATGACATGTGTTGCAAAAAACAATTATTTGTTAACGCTATTCATCTCTTATTATTTTGTAGTGCAACTACTGGTGTTGCTGATTTTAAATTTTCATATTCTATCTTTAGTGGATTATTTAAGGTTTGCTAATTATTTATGATAGTGATGTAATCGCATGTTTGTACTATTAGACAACAATTATGTGGTAAAGTGTATGCATTATGCGCTTTTCTGTCTATATAAATTGACATGAATGATGGTTTTATATCATATAAGATTACAGGGAAGTTGTTATTAATTTAAAGTATATTGTTGGATGATTTATATAAGTCTGTTAATAAGTCATGAGGTTATTTATTATGTTTTCTATGAATCGTCGGATTATTATTTTTGTGATTGTTTGTACATTTTCTTTCATGCATGCTTTTATGCAGTCATTACCGATTACAACCTCGTTTTATTTTGAGAAATTATTTAATATTAATTCTAATGAAGTACTAAATTTATACTCACTTTATTTGATTGCTTGCATTTTGATGCAAATACCAATCGGAATTTTATTTGCACGTTATGGTATTAGAATTGTAATAATTGTTAGTCTTTGTATTGCTATATTTGGTTCACTTCTTCATCAGTTTAGTTATTCACCTCTGATTTTGGCAAGTAGTAGACTAATTATAGGTTTTGCTTTTGCTACTTCTTATTTATCAGCTGTGTACGTTGCAATGAATTTTTTTAGCCCACGCTATTTGGTGTTATTAATTGGTATTGTTGAAGCAGCAACAACATTCGGTTCGATAGTTGCAGCTGCGCCTTTTTATAGTATACTAAATACATACGGCTGGCATAATGCTAACTTTTTAATTATATTTGTATTAGTTACTATTTTATGTCTTACATATTTTTTTATACAAAATCCAAATCATAATCAAATTGAAAGTGGTGAGAATAAAGAGATTGAGTATAAGTTTTTTGCAGAACTTATAAATATATTTTCGAACAAAGCTGTTATATTATTAATAATATATGCATTTTTGAATTGGTTCATCATGATGTCATTTGCTGGATATTGGATTCGTGATTATATGATAAATATTCATGAGTATTCAGCACAAACTGCTTTAATTTTATCCAATATTTATTGGGGGGCTTTTTTAGTAGGAAATTTGTTGATTGGTTTATTTACTAAAACATTCAAAAAATTAAAAATTGCAGCATTTACACTATCAATTATGACTGTGGTAACTTTTCTTATAATGGTAATTCCTTATGTATTTAGTTATTCTGCTATTGTTATTTTTTGTGTTTTTGCAGGAGTTTCTGGTGTGTGTGTTATATTAGCATTTGCATTTATTCCATACTTAATGAAAAAAGATGGGCAAAAAGGTATGATTAGCTCTATTGTAAATATGGCAATTGTAACTGGTGGTGTGGTTGGTCAATATATTTTTGGATTTATGATTTATCATATCCAACCACAAAAGATATACTTTAATAATCCACTATTCTCAAATAGCTACTATTTATCATTATGGTTATATGTGGCAGCTTCTATTGGTGCTTTATTAGTATTTTATAAATTTACGAGATCAATAGCCAAAGTATAGTAAATATAATTTGGCTATGTACTAACGTATTTCAATTTATTTATATCCTTTATGTAGGGCCGTTACACCAAAAGTTAAATTATGATATTTTACAGTGCTAAAGCCAGCATCATACATCATTTGTTTAAGAGTTTCTTGGCTTGGATGCATACGAATTGATTCAGCTAAATATTGATAACTATCTGCATCGTTTGCAATTAACTTACCCATGATTGGCAATAGCTTAAATGAATATATGTCATAAAGTTTTTCTAATGGCTTATGAATTTTAGAAAACTCTAAAACCATTAGTACACCACCTGGTTTTAGTACTCTATACATTTCTTTTAGTGCTTCATCTTTATGAGTCATATTACGTAAGCCAAATGATACACACACAGCATTGAAGTAATTATCTGGAAAAGGAAGTTTTTCAGCATCGCATAAACATTGAGGAGTTAGTATTCCTTCATTTAATAATCTATCACGACCAGTTTTTAACATTGACGAATTAATATCGGTATGCCAAATTTCCCCAGTTTCTCCAACGATTTTTTTAAATCCCTTTGTTATATCTCCAGTTCCGCCTGCGATATCTAAAACTTTATCACCTTTTTTAACCTCTGACGTGTAGAAAGTAAATTGTTTCCAAATACGATGTAGCCCAAATGACATAACATCATTCATAATATCATACTTACTTGCTACTGAATGAAATACATCTGCAACTAAATTAGATTTATTCTCTTCTTCAACGGTCTTAAAGCCGAAGTGTGTTTTATTTTCACTCATATATACTCTTTATCTTTCAATCTTGGACTTTATTATACTTTTTGACGAGTTAATAACATAGCATCGCCATAACTAAAAAAGCGATATTTATTTTTAACAGCATATTCATACGTTTTCTTAATTACTTCGCTACCACTAAATGCGCTCACTAACATTAATAGAGTTGATTTTGGTAAGTGAAAATTTGTAATTAATTTATCTACTACTTTGAATTCGAATCCAGGTGTAATGAATATATCAGTTTCACCACTTTGCGCACTCATTCCACGATTAGCTACTGTTTCTAATGTTCTCATACTAGTTGTACCAACAGCAATAACTTTTCCACCTTTTTGTTTGGTTTCTTTTATTAAGCGAATTGTATCCTCAGTTATTTCAAAAACTTCACTATGCATTTTATGTTCAGCTATGTTTTCAACACTAACTGGTTTAAATGTACCAGAGCCCACATGTAGTGTAACATGAGTAACCTTAGCACCTTTGTCAGAAATCTGAGTTATAATCTCATTTGTAAAATGAAGACCTGCAGTAGGTGCGGCGACAGAGCCATTATGTTTTGCATATACTGTTTGATAACGTTCTTCATCAGAAGAGTCAGCTTGTCGCCCCATGTAGGGAGGTAGTGGTAAATTACCATTTTGCTCTAGATAATGGTAAATATCAATGTCATTCAAAACACGTAGTTTAAATATTGAATCAATTCGTTCAATTACTTCCATGGTGATACCAGCTGGTAAGTCGATTAACATACCAATTTTAATTGTCTTACTTGTTCTTACATGAGCAATAATTTCTTTATTATTAATTACTCTTTCTAACATTACTTCAACTTTACCACCACTTGGTTTATTTCCAAATAACCTAGCTTTTACAACTTTTGTATTATTAATAACTAGTAAATCATTTGGTTCAATAAAATCCAGTATATTTGAGAATAGTTTATCTTGATACTCAAAATTATTTACTACTAATAGCCTGCTATCAGAACGGTTATTTGTCGGATGAGAGGCTATTAATTCATTTGGTAAATTATAATCAAAATCAGTTAATTTCATTGTTTAGCTTGCGTATTATTAAAAACCCAGCGTACAGCTAAGAAGACAGTGAATATAGTAAATATTGCAATTGATGCCCACATCATTGCAAATTGTTCTATAGGAAGAAGCGTTATTTTAAATCCATTCCCAAATAAATTACTAAAACTAGCAAATAAATTATTTAGAGAGTTTGAAATAAAAAATAATCCCGCATAAGCTGCTAATGTAGCAATAGTTACCTGCCATAATGCATAATGAATCAGCGGACGCATAATAAATGAATCGCTAGCACCGATTAAACGAGAAACTTGAATTGCATCACTTTTTAGCATCATTTGTAAGCGAATCATGTTATAAATTACTAAACCAAGAACAGCAATAAATAAAATTTGAATAGCAAATGATAAACGACTAGCAAACAAAATTAAATTATCAACTTTACCGGCGTAATTCATATCAACTTGTACATCGTCTACCATAGCTATTTGAGATATTTGCATATCTAATTTATTTAGTATGCTACTTTCTGATGTAGAAGTATTTATAATAATAACGTCTGGTAATGGATTATCACTTGAACTAATTACATCTGATGAAATTTCTTTCATATTTTTATCTTGGCTTAATTCAGCTAGAGCTTGATCCTTGCTGATAAACTGAGAGCTCTTTACAATTTTTGCTCCAGCTTTATTAATTGCTTTTTGTGTTGCATCTATATCGGCTTGATTTGCTTGGGTATTCATGTAAACAATCATTTGAGGATAAACGATGTTATTAGCTTTCCATGTATCCATATTATTATTTAATGACAAACCTATACCACATATTGTTATGATTAAACCTAATACAAGTATGTTTATTAGATGTTCTATAGGCTGAGATAAAATATAGCTCCAGCTTTGTTTGAAACTTTTTATATGATTATTGATTTTATCCATATTTAACCCCTGAATTGCCCTTTGCTTAATCTGATAATTCGTTTACCATAATCGTTTAGAATAGACTCATCATGAGCTGAGATAATTATTGTTACGCCAGATTTATGGAATTGTTTAAATAATTCTAAAATCTTTAATGCATTTGCCCTGTCTAAGTTTGCAGTTGGTTCA
This sequence comes from Burkholderiales bacterium, assembly GCA_028693355.1. Classification (GTDB taxonomy): domain Bacteria; phylum Pseudomonadota; class Gammaproteobacteria; order Burkholderiales; family UBA11063; genus Aquella. Next base: position 16,619 of record JAQUVM010000012.1, on the reverse strand, counting down.
TCTGCTATTAAAATTTTTGGCTTATGAATTACAGCTCTTGCTATACATAAACGTTGCTGTTCACCACCAGATAACTGCTCTGGTCTTGACTTTATTTTATGTTCTAATCCCACACTTTCAAGGGCATTAGAGACTTTTTCATGAATTTCTTTTTCTGTAAACCCACCAATTATATCAAGTGGTAATCTGACATTATCAAATACATTTCTATCAAAGAGAATTTTATGGTCTTGAAATACAAAGCCAATATGTTGACGTATGAATGTGCGGTTATTTTGACTTATTTTACCTAAATCTATATTATTAATAACGACACTTCCAGAACTAGCAACTTCGGTACCTGCGATTAATTTTAAGATTGTTGATTTACCAGCTCCAGAATGACCTGCTAAAAAAACTAATTCACCCTTTTCGATATCAAAACTCAGATTATTTATGGCTGTTATGTCGCCAGTGTATTTTTTTGTTACTTGTTGGAATTTTATAATTTTGTTTTCAAGCATAATTTAGTTAAATCCTTATGGTATTGATATGAAAACGGTAGATAATTTAGTGTATATTATAACACGGTATAAAAGACTATATTTTTTTAGTAATAAAAAATTTAATATCTAAATATCTTTTGATATTATTGAAGAATTTAATGAATGTTGTCATATTACTACAGAAAATACTAAGAAACACGGTTTTTTTTTGAGTTTTTCTATTTATACGCGGTGATTGATTGAGGCTATACATTTGTTATGATAAAGTAGCGGTAGGAAAAATTAACTTGTAAGTGACTGGTTGTTTTGGAATATGTTAAGTATGAAAAATTCCAAAATAGAACCTTTGAAAAGGACTCTTTTTAAATGAAAAAAATTTTATTGGTGGTTTTAGGATCATTAACTACCTTGTCTTTTGCTGATGTAACTTTATATGGACGTGTGTCAGCGGCTATTGAAAACGATACGTTTCCTCAAGCAAATCAGCAACAGCCATCGGCAACTTCAGTGCAGGATTATGGTTCTTACTGGGGTATTCGTGGTACGGATCAAGTATATGGTCAAACTGCGGCAATTTGGCAGCTTGAGCAATATTTAAATATTACTTCTGGACGAGCGTATCAAAATACATCTGGTTCAAATTGGGTTCCAACTAATCCAAATGGCGGTGCTGCAGGTACTGGTGGAACCACTTCAGCTGTAAACTCTTTAGCATCTTCTGATAGTTATATCGGTTTGCAAGGTGTATGGGGACGCGCACGTATTGGTAACTTATCAAATGCTTATCGTACAAATACAGGTGCGGTGGATGTATACAATGGTAATAATGCTAACTCAATGGGCACTTATGATCGTTTTATTCGTGTCTTGCCTCAGACTATGCGTTATGATTCACCGACTTGGAGTAATTTATCGTTTTTAGCATATGTTAGTGCTAATACAGATGGTAACTTTAACACAGGTGGTGTTAATGGTAATGGAGTAGCGGGTAACGCTGCTGATGAGAATGGTTACAACGGATTCCCAATCTATGGATTTGGTTTATCGTACAATCCAGGAAATTTCTCTGCAACGTGGAATGCCCAATTAAGTACAAATACAGGTATGTATAAAGCATTTGGTGGATCACAGGGTGGTTTTGGGCCGAATGGTACACAAGTTACAGAAGGTGTAAATGCTTATTCAACCCGTATCGAGTTGGGTTATAATGATCCTGATAGTTGGTTTGCAGGTGTTGGTGGACAGATTGCTCAAGGTTATGGTTATCAATCATTACCTGGTAATGGAAATATGGGTAATTTATGGGTTCAAAACTCTGCTATTGGTGGTGTGGATTCTCAATATGTATGCCAAAGTGGAAATGCTAGTGGCTGGTCTTGCTTGAATCAATCTGTTTTAAGTACTGCAGAGGTTGGTGCAACGTTTGGTTATCATATCCGTAACTGGACACCAAAAATTGGTTATATGTATGGTTCTAACGTAATGGCTGGTGGTTCTCCTTGGGATATGATTGCGGGGAATAATCAAATCGGTGGGACTGGTTATCAACAACTTGTTGCCGAGCTGGATTGGAATATTACACCTCGTACTATTGCATTTGTAAGCTGGGGTCAACAATGGTGGGGTAATACTGCATTAAATATGGTTAAAAAATCTGCAGATACAGTAGACGGTAATACTTTAAATGGTGTTGGCGGTTCTATTTATTCAAATAATATGACTTCGGCAGTTGGTTTCTCCCATACGTTTTAAGAATTGTCTCTCAAAATTGGTCGCACTTAGTTGCGACCTTTTTTATTCTAGATACTGTGTTGTTGTTAAATGTTACAGAGTTTTATTTTATGACATCCTTATATATACACTTTTAGGCTTTAAGTAAAAATATCAATGAATAATGGAATTATTACCACTTTATTGCAAAATAAATTAATAAACAAAGATGATATTAGTCAAATTAAAGATTTAATGATTAGTAACAGCATTTCATGTGTTGAAGCAATTGCATTTATAAAGTATGATCTTTCAGAGGAGCATATAATGAACTCATTATCATTGTTTTCTGGAATTCCACTATTTGATATAAGAACTTATTGTTTAGAAAGATTGCCAACTACTAATCTTTCAAGTACATTTATCTTAGCTTATAAGGTATTACCAATTGAATTATATAAAAATCAACTAACCTTAGCTGTAGTTTATCCATTGAGCAAGGAGCTATGTACACAAATATCATTTATAACTGGTTATAGTATTAGCTTAGTTTTAGCTAATGAGAAGCATTTAATGCCTATTCTTAACTTGCAAAGCAATAGTTTAAAAATTAATGAAAATCACAATACAAACGATGTTGATTTTATTTCAGATGGGAATAAGATATTTACTGAAGATTGGTCAATTAATTCAGAGAGTGATGATAAACCAGTAGCTAAATTTGTTCATCGAATAATTTATGATGCTGTGAAATTGGGCGCGTCAGATATTCATTTTGAGCCATATGAAAAAAACTATAGAATACGTTATCGTATTGATGGAGTATTAACAGAAGCATCGACCCCATCATTAGAGTTAAAAGATAAAATTATCACTCGAATAAAAGTAGTAGCTAAAATTGACATTGCTGAGAAGCGTGTTCCACAGGATGGTAGATTGAGATTACAGTTAGAGAGTAATCAAACTATAGATTTCCGTGTTAGTACACTACCCACAGTATTTGGAGAAAAAGCAGTTCTAAGAATTTTGAATCGTAATGCAGCAACGTTAAATATAGGTGAGCTTGGTCTAGATGATAATCAACAACAAATATTATTGGATGCTATTAAGCGTCCATACGGAATGATTTTGGTGACTGGGCCTACAGGTTCAGGTAAAACTGTAACTCTTTATTCTATTTTAAATTTATTGAATGAGTCTAGCCGAAATATATCAACGATTGAAGATCCTATTGAGATTCCGATTTCTGGAATTAATCAAGTAGCAGTAAATGAAAAAACTAATTTAGATTTTTCTACCGCATTAAGAGCTTTTTTGCGTCAAGATCCTGATGTTATTATGGTTGGTGAAATTCGAGATTTTGAAACAGCTTCTATGGCAGTAAAAGCAGCGCAAACAGGGCATTTAGTTTTATCGACATTACATACGAATGATGCGGCGGCGTCTTTAACGAGGCTCCTTAATTTGGGGGTGCCAATTTATAACATAGGAGATGCGATATTATTAATCGTAGCAGAACGTTTAGTACGTAAGCTTTGCCGATTATGTAAACAGCGTGGAGAATATTCTGTTCATGAACTAATCAACGCGGGTTTTACTGAGCTAGAAATATCTGGCGGTTTTATGCCATATATAGCAACAGGGTGTGAGTATTGTAATTACAGCGGTTATAAAGGTAGGGTAGGAATTTTTGAGGTTATGCCTATTGATGACGAAATAAAAGTATTAATTTTGAATCATGCCAATTCAGCTACGATTAAAGATATAGCCAGTAAGAACGGTGTTAATAGCTTGCGAAGAAGTGGCTTAGATAAAGTAAAGCATGGTATTACATCATTAACTGAGATTGAGGCGCATATAAATTGTTAAAAAATAAACCAAAGGTTATTAAGTGGAAATATAGTGGTTGCAATATGCATGGTCAACTACTTTCTGGAGTTATTGAAAGCCCATCGATGGTATTTGTGAAGGTTCAACTTTTAGAGCTTGGAATAAAAGTAACTACTATAGAACGCTATTCAAAGTTATCAGAGTTTAGTTTTAGAAGTAAAATTAAAATTCCTAATAAGAACATAGTAATGCGGCAAGATGTATATAATTTTTTTAAAGAATTACAATCTATTCGTAAACAAAGTAAAAAAATAAAAACTAAAATAAAAGAAAAAGAAGTCATTATTTTTGTAAAGCAGTTTTTGGTATTATTACAATCTGGTGTTCCTTTACTTAGGTCTTTTGATATTATTATTAATAGTACAAATAATAAGGGCTTGGTAACTATTTTGCAAGATGTAAAATTTAGCGTTGGTAATGGAGCTAATCTTTTTGACTCATTCAACGTTTATACAAAAGTATTTGATCAACTTTTTTTAAATTTTTTAGCTATTGGCGAAAGTGGTGGAGTTCTCGAACCATTGTTGATAAAATACGTAGAGTATAAAGAAAGAACTCTAGCAGTAAAACATAAGGTAAAATCAGCAATGGTATATCCTATAGTAATAATTTTAGTGGCAATTTTTGTGCTTGGTATTATTCTTGGTTTTATAGTGCCTCAATTTGAAGAAGTCTTTCATAGTGTAGGAGCTACATTACCAACAATAACTTTATGGATTATAATATTATCTAAAGTAATTTTAAATTATTGGTGGGCTTTTATAGTCATGCCACTATTTACGGTTTTTGGGTGCACATATTTATACAACAAGAATATACGGTTTAGGTTTTTTATAGATAAATATTTACTTATGGTTCCAATATTTGGAGATTTACTCCAAAAGACTTTAATCTCTCGTTGGAGCCGAACATTGGCATTACTATTTGCTGCTGGAGTTCCTTTAAACTATGCCTTGAAATCTATTGCAGCTATGTTAAATAATTATTTGTACAGTATAGCAACATTAAATATAAAACAAGAGATAGAGTCTGGAAATAGTTTATACCAATCAATGTTAATAACAGCTTTATTTCCTGATATGGTTAATCAGATGGTTGCAGTTGGCGAAGAGTCTGGGAGCCTTGATCGTTTACTGTCCTCAATTGCGGATTATTACGATAGCGAATCTAATACTACTGTTGATACTATTTTATCTTTGATTGAACCAGTTACTATTTTATGTTTGGGTCTTATACTGGGTATAATCATCATTGCTATATATCTACCATTATTTAATTTAGGTAATGTATTAGGATAAGAAGCTAATATATTTGCTATAATATTAAGAAATATGAAATTGAAAGGTCGGTATGGAGTTTATTGATTTAATTAAAAGTACATTGATATTTAGAACTATTATACTTTTTGTTTTTGGTCTATGTATTGGCAGCTTCTTAAATGTAGTAATTTACAGGCTACCAATTATGTTAAATAATATTTGGAAGAAGGAATGCCAAGAATTTTTGGATGAAAATATTGTTATAGAAGCAGAGAAATTTAACTTATCTTATCCATCTTCACATTGTCCAAGTTGTAAAGCAAAAGTGCCTTTCTGGTCAAATATTCCAATAGTTGGTTTTTTAATTTTATGTGGTAAATGTTATAAATGTAAGGCTAAAATATCAGTTCGCTATCTATTCATAGAGCTACTAACTGGTATTGTTTTTGCGTGTGTTGGCTATGTTCACAATGACTTATTATTAATCGGATTCTCATTAGTGTTTTTTTCTATTTTAATCGCTTTGATTTTTATAGATTTTGACACTTATTTATTACCAGATGAACTTACTCTGCCACTAGTTTGGATTGGCTTATTGACTAATTTAAATGGAGCTATTAGCGGAAGTTTAAAGTTAGCTGTTTTTGGGGCTGTTGTAGGTTATATGAGCTTATGGAGTATTTATTGGATATTTAAGCTAATAACTGGTAAAGAAGGTATGGGATATGGTGATTTTAAGCTATTAGCGGCCATTGGTGCATTTTTAGGCGTTACTTATCTATGTAATGTTCTTATTGTGGCTTCACTTTTAGGCATAGTTTATACTGTATATTTGAGAGTTTGTGGAAAATCTCAGCGAGGGGATGCTATACCATTTGGTCCATTCTTAGGTGCTGGTGCTATAATGACATTTTTTTGTGGCAATTACTTTATAAATGTATTTTTACTTGTTTAGGTTTAAACTAATTTACCGTTGAAAGATAAAGATGCTAATAGGTTTAACTGGTTTAATAGGTAGTGGGAAAACCACTGTTGCAAATATATTTTCTGATTTAGGTGTGAAGATTATTGATACAGATATAATTTCACATAAACTAACTAGTTTGCAAGGCGAAGCCATTCCATTTATAGACGACGCTTTTGAAGGTGTTATTGTCAATGGCGTTCTAAATCGTGGTAAACTTAGGGAGATTGTATTTAATGACAGTAGTAAGCATCAACAATTGGAATCAATTATGCATCCACTAATTTACGAGGCGGTATTGTCTGAGATTGATATAGTAAATTTTCCATATAATATATTAGTAGTGCCATTATTATTTCGTAGCCAGAAGTATATAGCATTAACTAAAGAAAATATTTTTGTAGATTGTCCATATGAATTATTGTTGTCAAGATTAAATATGCGTAGTAATCTAAGCAAAAAAGAAGTAGATGCAATTTTGGCTAATCAAGTTGATCGAAACACCCAATTAAAAATGGCAAATGATATTATTATTAATATCGGAGATTTAGATAGCTTAAAGTTACAAGTAATGGCGTTGCATGCTAAGTATATGAAGAGTGATTATGATTAAATATAAAAAATACTTTACAAAGCGTAATATTAGAATTGTTTGTTGGACTTTGTTTTCAATATTTTTTGTCACATTTTGTGTCCCTGTATTTTTCTTTTATTACCTTTTTGATAAAAATAAAGTAAATACCTTAATAACTAAACAAATTAATAGTAAAGATTATATTGTAAGTATTGATGGAGGTATAGAGCCTCGCTCATGGCATGGCTTAAGTTTGCATATTGCTAATATCTCTATTTATGATAAAAACAAAGAAAAAGTTATGCATATTAATGCAGTTAATTGCCAATTGTCATGGTTAGATTTAATAATTGGACATTATAAAATTCGCCGTATTGCATTTAATGGTTTAACAATGTATTCTGGTAGTATTGATAAAAAGTCATATAATAACTTTATTAATTATGATGGGCTTAAGGATTCAGAATTAAATAAATTAAAAAATATATACATATCTAATTTTACTATGATAAATAGTGAAGGAGATTCTGTTATACGTGATGTAAGTATTAATGCTACAAATATGGATACAGATACTCCGCATTTAAAAGTACATTTTTCTATTCCAAAAACAGGATCTAGTTTTGAGCTACAAGGTGATTTTCATAAAAATGAAAATAATGATGTTTTGCAGTTTGTGAAACTAGATGTAAATTTATTAAGTAACAAATATAATATAAATTTACAATCAGGAGGGCACTACGATGTACGAAACCAAGAAATATGGTTTGAAGATGCAAAAGGAAGTTTATCATTATATGATTACACAGGTAGCATAGAAATTGATAACGCATTATTATCATTATATGGAGTTACTGCTGGGAAGTTACAAGCGAATTTATATACAGACAAAAAAGTTTCAAATTTAGGAATAACTGCTATTAATTTGAAATCTCAGGATTTTAATGATATTGCCATTAAAAAATTAGCTATAAATCATGATTTACAAAATTCACTATTAGGTACTAATACTAATTTGCAAATTAAAAATGTATTGATAGAGTCCGGATTATTTTTAAAAAATGACAATTGTCTACTTGCTTATACGATTTTAGCTAAACAAATGGGCAATACATCAAGTGGTGATATTGATGGTAGCTGTAGTATAGATGGAAGTGTTGGACATGCTTATTTTGATATGTCTGGAATGGTGGATCAAAGCTATGCAAAAGTAAAAGCACATATAGACTACCTTGAAAGCATTCCTTATCTTGATATTGTAGCTAGCTTTAATAAGCTTGATTTTGATAAGTATATTAATAAGATAAATGAGAGTAGTTTGTCATCATATACAGATAGTAATCATTTACCATTATCTTGGCTAGGTAATTTTAAAGGTAAAATTAATTTAGAAGCCAAGGAGATAAAACTATCTCATACCAATTTATCTAATGTACAAGCATCTACAGTAATCGGAGAGAGCTCATTATATATTGATAATATTGCTGCAGACTTATACTCTGGCTCTATTAAGGGTAGTTTAGGAATTAGTAAAAACGAGTCTGGTAGCTATAATTTATTATTTAACCAGAGTATAAAGAATGTTAATTTACAAAAAGTATTTACTAATCTGTTTAATGTATCTGCTATTTCTGGTACAGCTAATGCAGGGATAAATACATCTGCAACTAATGTAGTTACATATAAAGATGTTTATCAAAAAATAAACGGAGATATAAAATTATCTGTAGTTAATGGGGGATTTGGTGGAATAGATTTTAATTTATTTTTGAATCCAGCTAATATTGATTTATTAAATGCTAATAAAAAACAAACAAAATTTACAACGTTAAAAGCTGATTTTAGTTTTATAAATGGAGTATCAGATAAAGGTAATGTGCTATTTAGCTCTCCATCTATGAATGCATCGGGAGATGGGCAAATAGATTTTGCAAATACTAAGATAGGTTATAATATTGTGATAAAAAGTATAGTTCCACATAATATACATAACGTAAATTCGGTATCAATTCCAATTTCTGTGAATGGTTTGTTATTTAGCCCCAAAATATATATCAAGAATATGACGTTAAATAAGACTTCTAATATTAATTCAGTGGTTAAAAATAAGAAGAATTAAATGAATATTATGAAATTAAATTATAATATAGGGTCAAAAATTTGACCAAAAGATAATAAAACTTAATGAGGTAAGTTATGTTAAATGGATGTATTACTGCGCTAGTAACCCCAATGTTTGATGATGAGACTATTGACTTTGAAAGTTTGGACATATTAGTAGATTGGCAGATAGAAAATGGTGTAATTGGATTAGTTGCAAATGGCTCAACTGGCGAAGCTGCAAACTTGTCAACGAAAGAAACCATAGATATTATTGAACGTATCATAGCTAAGGCTGCGGGACGAGTAAAAATTATTGTTGGTGCAGGTACTGCATCTACAGCTACGAGTCTAAAATTTCTGGAACGTATTAATGAAATCAATGGTATTGATTATATTATGTGCTTAACGCCTTATTACGTAAAACCAACGCAAGAAGGGCTTTATCGTCATTTTGGATTAATGGCGGATAAATCTAAACATCCTGTTATCCTGTATAATGTACCAGGACGTACTGGCTGTAATTTAGAAGATAGTACAGTTCTTAGATTAGCAGCTGATTATAAAAATATTGTAGGTTTAAAAGATGCTACAGGCGACATTCCTCGTGTGGTTAAATTTATATCTGAGAAACCAAAAGACTTTATTTTATTATCTGGTGATGATTGCACTATTTTACCTTTTATTTCATCTGGTGGCAATGGGGTGATTTCAGTAGTTAGTAATATCCGTCCAAGACAAATATCTGAACTATGTGCTTTTATTCATGGGAATAAAAGAGAAAAAGCCATTGAACTAAATAATAACTTAGTAAAATTATATGATAGTTGTTTTTGGGAAGCAAACCCAATACCTGTGAAATGGGCTCTGTATCATGAAAATCGTATGCCAACTCCTACATTACGTATGCCACTGACTACATTTAGTGATACTTATCATGAAAGTATGAGTAAATTATTACAACTAACAAAATAAGGCATATAATGAAAACAAGCTTAAAAAATACTGGGTTATTATTATCCACCGTGTTGTTATATGCATGTGGAACAACTGATTCACAAGCTGTATTTACATCAGCGGCACCTCGTGAAACTACAAGTCTCGCGACCCCACCAGGATTAAATTCTCCTGAGATATCTGGTACATATAAAATGAATCCAGCTAACCAAATGCAAGCAAATTATCAAGTTGATAAAGTAAAAGATATGTATATTGCAAATGGTGGTTCACAACGCTGGTTAGTAATGGAAAGCACTAATGTAGATAATGTTTGGCCAATGTTAACGGCTTATGTTAATCAAATTGGATTGAGTATAAAATATCAAAATCCTAGCATTGGAGTTGTGCAAACTGATTGGGCAGCACGCAATACATCTGTTCCACAAGGGGATAGTGTACGGGGTATTTTTGATTGGATTGGTTGGGGCAGTATGTATTCATTAAATTCGATGTATATGTACCGAGTAACATTATGGCAAGATGGCAATAATGTAGTCGTAATGAATACAAATTACCAAATGGATGAAGAGTATGAAGGATGTTCTTCACCTGGACTTGCTATGCAAAATACACGTATTTCATCAGAAGGTCAGAGAACTAAATGGATAGCTCGAGGATCTAGTCCTCAATTAGAGTTAGAGTTTTTAGCACAGTTTATGTCTTTTGCGGGTGCTCCTGCTGATCAGGTTAAAGAGATAGTTAAAACACAAAAACAAGAAGTAGTTAAAAATGCTGTGTATAAAGATGATTCAGTAATAGTAAATGATTCTTTTGATCGAACATGGTGGCGTGCGGCTATTGCATTAGAACGTATTAATTTGGGAGTGTTGGATAAAAATCGTGCCTTGGGTGAATATGATGTTTATCCATTGCTATCATCAGTTGATAATCCAGATCCCGGCGTACTTAGTAAGTGGTTTGGTAATGAATCTGCTAATATAGAAAAAGAAATAAAAGCTAAGTATAAAGTTTTGTTAACCACAAGAAATAACCAAACAATTATTACTTTATTGCCATATGATAATAGTTCAAAAGACCAATCTTTTACGGAAGAACGTAAAAAATATCTAACTGGTTTAGCTGAGCAATTACAATAGAAGGAGAATTATATGAAGTTGCTTACAAATAGTATAGAGCAACTTTATCGTTCGCTTAGAAAAACTCCGCAAGAACAGTTGACGGATGTTATTGACATCTCTCGCAGAGGTCTTCTAAAACAAGTTTTAGCTGCAACTACTTATGGAATAGCCATGGGTAGTTGTACGCATAATGTATTTGCCGATGGCGTAAGTGGACTACCTGACCTCGGTGATACTGATCGCTCAAACTTATCTCCATATCAAGCCTCATTATTAGGTAAACAAGTTATTCTTAGCATTTATTCGCACGGTAGTATGTTGGAGGATTTTGATGCTCTAGATTATCTCAATAAATTAGGAAATGAGTTTGTTAGCTATTCCCCATTAGCTGGTCAAGAATTTAATTTCTATTTAATAAAAGATAAAGAGATAAATGCATTTGCATTGCCAGGTGGCTATATTTGCGCCAATAATGGTTTGATATATACTACCTTATCGGAAGCTGAGTTATCTGGGGTTATGGCTCATGAGGTTGGACATGTTGTTCAGCATCATATATTTAGAAATCTTAGCGTGCAAAATCGAGCACAGTGGACAAGTGTTGCGGGTCTTATAGCGGGGGCTCTTTTGGCGGCTGTAAACCCAGGGCTAGCAGTTGTTGCAGCTCAAGGTGGGCAGGGGCTTGGTATTCAAAATATGCTATCTTTTTCTCGTGATTATGAACGAGAAGCGGATAGAGTTGGTCAGAATTTAATGTATAAAGCTGGATTTGATGCTCATGCTATGCCTGAATTCTTTCAGCGAATGCAAAATGCATATAGATTTAATAGTAATGATGCATTTGCTTTTTTACAAACTCATCCAGTAACATTAGAGCGCTTAAGTGAAGCTGAAACTCGTGCAAATCAATTACCTGTCAAAATGCGTCAAGATAGTATAGATTTTCTTTTAGTACGCGAGAAATGTCGTGTGCGTCAAATTGGCAATGATGGAGCCATTAAATTTTATAATGAGGCGATTTCAAAAAAACGCTATGTTAGCTTAGATGCTCAGTTATATGGTTTATCATTGGCAAAGTTTCTCAATAAATCATTTGCTGATAGTAAAGCTACTTTAAATAAAATTAGTTCATCAGTATACAAATCTAATCCAATAGTTATTGGGCTTAAAGCTAGGCAATTAATTATAGATAAAAGTTATGATCTTGCAGATAAATTATATGATGCTGCTATTCATGATTATCCACGTCATAAAGGATTGTGGATGGGGCAGTTAGAGTTGTTTTTGGTGATGAAAAATTATGTGGCTTCTGCTCATCGTCTTGATATCTTAGTCCGTAATTTTCCAGAAGATCCTGATGTATGGGATCAGTATGCTATTTTATATTCAGATGTTCGTTATGATAATGCTGTACGTTACCACTATGGACTTGGAACAGAGTATTTTGTATTAGGTAATTATAAAGGTGCTTTAGATCAATATCAGGCTTCGCTCAAATCGCGGCCTAAAATGGCTGGAGATGATGTTATCCACGAGACCGTGAGTTCAAGAATTCCAATGGTTATAAGAGCTATGAAATCTTGATGGTGCGCCGTAGCATGAGATTTGATTTATACGTGATAAAATTATAACTTGATTATTTATTTAGGATGAATTGTTATGCAACTTATTGGCTCATATTGTAGTTTCTATGATGCTGCATTAAATAATGCTAAGTCTTTACCTAGTAAAAAAATTATTCATGATGGCAATATTACTTTAACAAATAGTGAGCTTTTAGATCATATTGATAGCATAGCAAGCTTTCTAAAAGATAAGGGCGTTAGAAAAGGTGACAAAATTGCGATCGTAATGGGTAATTCTTGGCAGTATATTGCAAATATATTCGCTATTAGTAAAGTTGGTGCTGTTGCTGTTTTGATTAATAATTTCTTAAAAGAAGATGAGATTGCTTATATTTTAAATGACTCACAATCTAGTATGTTATTTGCTAGTGGTAAATTTGAAAAAGAAGTTTGTAATCAACCAATGAAGACTGATGTTAAGAGCATTATATGGGTTGATGGTGTTAATCGCGAAAATTATCAAAATATAGATCATAATAAAATCCTAGAAGCAAAAGCAAAAACTGCTGAGTATATTGAAAGAACAGCTGATGAGTTAGCAGTGATCATTTATACTTCAGGAACTACAGGCAAACCAAAAGGTGCAATGTTATCATTTAATAATATTTTATCTAATGTTATGAGCTGTGTTAAGCATTTGGATGTAAAGTATGGAAAAATTCCTATGATATGTTATTTGCCAATGTTTCATGCTTTTACATTTACCGTATCTATTAATTTACCAATATTTTATGGTAGTGACTTAACAATAATTCGTTCAATTGCCACTAAGGGTGATTTTGCTAATTTATTAAAACAAGTTTTATTGAAACGGATACCGTATTTTGTTGGTGTACCTGATGTTTATAGTGCTATGGCTAAGGCAAGCTTACCATGGTATTTTCATTGGTTTCATAACGTAAAAGGTTTTATTTCTGGTGCTGCGCCCTTAGCTGAAGAAACTATGAAAAATTTTAAAAAATCATTTAAACGTGGTGCTTTACTTCAGGGTTATGGAATTAGTGAGTGCTCTCCCGTTGTTTCAGTAAATTTACCTAAGAAAAATAAAATTGGTTCTGTGGGAGTCCCGCTACCAAGTTATCAGGTAGAGTGTTTTGATGAAGATATGAAACAATTGCCACGTGGTGAAGTTGGTGAAATTTGTGTCAAGGGTGGCAATGTTATGATGGGTTATTATAATCGACCTAAAGATACAGAAGAAGCTCTTGTAAATGGCTGGTTTAGAACTGGTGATATAGGTAAGGTTGATGAAGAGGACTTTATCTTTATCTTAGATCGTAAGAAAGATTTAATTATCAGTAAAGGTATGAATATTTATCCTCGAGAGATAGAGGAAGTAATTTATGTAAATGAAAAAGTAAATGCATGTGCTGTTGTTGGCCTAAAAGATATTGAAGCCAATGAGACACCTATAGCTTATATTGAGCTAAAAGAAGGTGAAACAGCAACGGATGCTGAATTCAAGGCATTTGTCAAAGGGCATTTAGCGCCATTTAAGCAACCACGTAAATTTATCTTTATGGATAAGTTACCACGTAATGCAACAGGCAAAATCCTTAAACGTGAATTACGAGATTTACTTAATAATCCTGCATAATTTAAAATAAAAAACTCCATTTAATTTGTTCAATGGAGTTTTTTAATATATTTGATAGATATTATAACTTTGCAAATATTAGATTTTCCTGAAATTTTTGTGAGCAACTATTCTAATATGGACTAATTATTATAGACTTTTATAGCATTATTCGGTATATAATTAAGCTCAAATTCAAATAGGTTGCCTACATATGTTATATCAACAGGTTCAATATTTTTGGCGACATTAATTTCATTTAATCTATTGAATACTTCTACACCCTTATGTTCGCTTTTTAAATTAATACTATATATGTGGCTGGCCGAATCTGCTGTTTCAAATGCTGTTAATATTTCCTTAATGGAAATCCCTCCTTTTACAGTAGATATGCCAACTGCGTCAGTAGCTCCTCCATCATTTGTCAAACCAAAGAAATTTAATTCATCATGGTTTTTTTCAGTCTTTGCAAACGATGTTTTAGGGCTGAAGTCTTGTGGAGTATTATTTGCTTTTAATTTAAAACCTTCTTGTAATATAGTTTCTGGGGGTCTACTATCTGCTCTATAAACTATGCCGCTATAATAATTATTTTGGTTAAACCAGTTACCAATTTTTTCTGATCTTTCCGTTTTAGGAGAGTTGCTTGATTCATTAATAGCTGTTAGTTGTGCCTCTCTTTTTGGTATTTTTATAGTTAGATTTGGCCTTTTAGGTATCAATTTAGGTGTGGCATTCATAATTTATCCAATATTAATGGGTCAAATTTAAATTAATAAATTTAACGTTAAAATGTATAAGTATCAAATTTTTAATATATGCGAGACTATAGCAAGAATTTATCATATTAGACAATGTGATAATGGAATATGCAAAATAAATATTGGAATGATTATATGGGAATTAAATTAAAGGCATAAAGTAAGTTTAAACTTCTAAAGGATCGACATCTATGGTTATAGAAGTATCTTTACTTGGTTTTAGGTGGAGTTCTAATTCATTCAAATATTTATGTAATTTATTACGATTATTACTACTGATTAAAATTTGTCCTCGATAACGATTACTAATTTTATACATTACAGCCTTTATTGCATCAAAAATTACTATATCTGAGTGCGGAATTTTTTTTGCTTGTATATGAATATCACGCATAGTCTTTTGTAGTTTATCTTCTTTTAGTGAACTAAATTTGATAATTGCATAGAATGCGAATGGTGGTAAATTATGAGTTTTACGCTCTTTTAATGTATAGTTAATAAATCCATTAAAGTCATGAGTTTGAATAAACTTATAAATAGGGTGCTCAGGGTAGTTTGTTTGTAATAATACCGCGCCTTTTTTTGCAGCTCTTCCAGCTCGTCCTGCTACTTGAGTGATTATATTAAACATGTCTTCACTTGCTCTAAAGTCATAGCTAAAAAGAGCATTATCTAAATTTAGCCCAATTACTAATGTTAAATTTGGGAAGTCATGCCCTTTAGCAAGCATCTGTGTTCCAATTAAAATATCAACCTCATTGTTTTCAATCTTGCTATAAAGATTTTGCCAATCTTTTTTACTATTCGTTGTATCTCTATCAATTCGTAATATTTTGGCAGACTTAAAATACTGAGTTAGAAACTCTTCTAATTTTTGTGTACCATGTCCAATAGTATGTAGATATTGATTATTACATTTTGGGCATTGTGGTGGAATTTTTGATTGATAACCACAGTGATGGCATTTTATTATTTTGTCATTATGATGGTATACCATATTACTTGAGCAAAAGTTACAAGTACTGACCCAGCCGCAGTCATAGCAGCTAATAATAGGAGCATATCCTCGACGATTTATAAAAACTAATGCCATCTCTTTACGTTCAATGCATTTAGAAAGCTTATCTAATGCAATACTATTGATTCCTGCATGGTTTACAGCATAGTGTTGTAAATTAATCGTACTGATTTCTGGTAGGTTTGAGTTTAGTACTGCTCGCTTAGAGAGTTTATAAAGTTGGTACTTCCCTAATTTATAGTTATACAATGTTTCTAATGATGGTGTGGCTGAAGATAACATAACCGGAATTTGTAATTGATTTGCTCGCCAAATAGCTAGGTCGCGAGCATGGTAACGTAGTCCATCATTTTGTTTAAATGAATTATCGTGCTCCTCATCAACAATAATTAAACCAAGATTTAAAAAAGGTGTGAACACCCCAAGCCTAGTAGCGATTACTATATCAATAATGCCATTTTTAGCTTGTATCCAGGTCGCAAAGCGTTGATTATCTGTTACTTCACTATTTAAGATGGCAATATTGGCATGAGGAAATCTGTTGTGGAATCTAGATAGCAATTGTGGAGTAAGATTTAT
>JAQUVM010000079.1 GCA_028693355.1 Burkholderiales bacterium | reverse complement strand
TAAAACACCAATAGTTTGTAATGGTTATAAAGATAAAGATTATATCCGTACTGCATTTATTGCACGTAAGCTAGGGCGTAATATTACAGTAGTAATTGAAAAAATGGCTGAAGCGCATTATGCTGTTGAAGTTGCAAAAGAATTAGATGTAAAACCATTATTAGGAGTGCGTTGTAGATTAGCTTTAACTTTGGCGGGTAAATGGGCTCATTCAGGTGGCGAGAAATCAAAGTTTGGACTTAGCACTACTCAGGTTTTAGAGTTACTAAAATTACTTGAAACTAATGATCTATTGGGATCATTACATCTTATTCATTGCCATCAAGGTTCGCAAATCGCAAATATAAAAGATATTGAGCATTATATAAATGAGTTAGCACAAGTTTATGTACACTTAAGAAAACTAGGTGTAGATATAAAAATTATTGATACAGGCGGCGGCTTAGCTGTTGATTATGAAGGTAGTCGTAGCCGTAGTTTTAATTCAACTAATTATTCATTAAATCAATATGCAACTACGATTATCAGTAAAATAAAAGAGCTTTGCCTTAAAAATGAGATGCCATTGCCTCTGATATTTACAGAGTCTGGTCGTGCTACAACAGCTCATCATGCTATTTTTATTACAGATATTGTTGAGATAGAAAGTGTGGTTGGTGAAGAAGTCCCTGATATTGGTAAAACAAAAGATGAGGATTTAATTGAGCTTGATGATCTTTTGGATTCTTTTGATAAACTACCATTAGTTGAAATTTATTCTGCTAGTGTGATGGCAATTGAGAGTCTACATAATCGTTTTGCCGCAGGTGAGTTGTCTTTAGAAAAAAGAGCATTAGCCGAACAATTATTCTCACACATTAAGCTACAGTTAATGAAGAAGTTAAACCCCCTGCATCGTTCACACCGTGAGTTATATGATACTTTAGATGAAGATTTAGCAAAAAAAATTATTGCAAATTTCTCTTTATTCCAAAGTATACCAGATAGTTGGGCTATATCTCAATTGTTTCCTGTTATGCCATTATCGCAATTAGATAAAGAGCCAACTATTCGTGCTGTAATTGAAGATATAACTTGTGATTCTGATGGGGTTATTACAAATTATATGGATTATCAAGGTAATGAACCTTCGTTGAAATTACCACCATTTAATCCACAAAATCCATACTTACTCGGAATTTTTTTAGTGGGTGCTTATCAAGAGATTATGGGGAATATGCATAACCTGTTTGGTAAAGTAACAACAATTGATATATCTTTAGATGGGAAAGGCGGTTTTGAAATTGAAGAATCATTTAATGGTTTTATCAATGCAGACTCTCTTGAGCATGTTGGATATGATCACGTTGCCATGCTTAGCGATTTTAAAAAACAAATTGATGGATTAAAAATTACTAAGCATGAAAGAGTTCAATTATCTGAATTTATACAATCAGTATTTAAATCACATACATATTTACAATAAGATATTTATGGGTAAAATTTAAAATAGCTCACTTTTAAGTGAGCTATTTTTATTTATCAAGCAATTTTAAAACCAGTGGAAACCTTTTGCCATCATTCCAACTAAAGATAGCCAACCACCACCAAGTAATAATAAAACCCAAACTTTTGTTTTTTCTATTTCATTACGTACAGAACCAATTTCAATATTTAATTTATTACTGAGCTCTAATTTAACAGTATCAATATCTGCCTTTAGTGCAATCCTTGTCTTCTCTAAATCATGTTTATTTACTAAATCTCGATTTTCAATATTTGATACAGCTATATCAATAGCTTGTTCAAATTGCCTTGCTTGCAATTCAGCGACTCTTTCATCTACACCTAATTCTTTTGATTTCTTAACAAAATCAAGCACATCAAAATGTTTCATAACTAATGTACCCATAAATTACCGCCAAAATATTTTATTAGTTCTTATT
Organism: Burkholderiales bacterium; assembly: GCA_028693355.1. Classification (GTDB taxonomy): domain Bacteria; phylum Pseudomonadota; class Gammaproteobacteria; order Burkholderiales; family UBA11063; genus Aquella. Next base: position 6,925 of record JAQUVM010000079.1, on the reverse strand, counting down.
TTTATAATGGAAGAATTTTAACTTGTAATAGTTTAGCATGTCAATTATATAGTTATGGGTATATTTTAGTATATAAAGAATAAATGTTAATTATATCTATAATATTTTCATTGATAGTGTACCTATAAGTTTAAAGCATATTTATTATGTTAATATATTATAATCAGGCATTAAGTAAGCCTATACAGTATAGATGAGGGGAAATATGAGTAAAAAATTATCAATTATATCTTTATGTCTAGTAACTTTTGCTAATGCAGATTGTTTGGATAAATTAACACCTGCTTTTAGTAGAAATGATATAAATATTAATGTAGCAAATAACAAATATACGCTATCTGATAATAAGGCATTAATAAAATCAAAATGTACTGTAACGCCAAACGTATTAGAAAAATTTGTCAATAAAAATTTTATTCGTTACAGCTCAGATAAAGCTATTATTAGTAGCTGGAATTATCTAGCAATTGATAAAAAACCTGTTTATGATTATCTAAAATTATTAAAAGAAATCTATAATAGTAAAGACGGAGCCAGTGCAGGAAATGACAGTACGTCATATCAATTATATGGTGTAGTTAATAATTCTTTTGCTTGTTATAAATATAGCACGGATAGTTATGTTGCGGGTACTGCTCATCCAAACAGCATGGTCAGTTATTATTGTTCTTATCCAATAGCAAATAATCAAGAGCTTAGTATTACTCAGGCTATTTCTCAAGCCGATATAATCAAATCAGTGTTACAAAATAAAGATATAGTAAATACGTTGAAGAAAATTAAAGTAAAACCTACTTCAATAAAAACATTAGGTCAATTGCAAATTGCATTACAAAAGGATGATACTCTAGCTTGTGTTCTTGGTGATGGAATCCCAACTAGCTTTGCCATAACTAAGCTTAATTCAGATGGAACTATTGATGCTCTTTATTCATTAGGTACTAATGCTCCACATGTTTGCCAAGCTGCAACCCCAAGCGATATTATTATAAAAAATGTTCGTCCTTTGATTAAAATTAATACTTTTATTACTTCACAAAATTTAAATACTTAAGTAAAAACTAGGCTGTGAAATATTTATATAAGGTGTAAGTTTTGCTATGTTTTAAAATCAAGTTGACTGATGCTTTTGTAATGATGTATCATTACGTCATTATGAAATTTATTGTAGTAGTTATAACCTTATAAAAGTTGATTATTTTATGTTTATGTTATAATTCAAACAATATGTAAAGGATGTGTAAATGTTATTTAAAGATAACGAAATTAAGCAAAAATTTATTAATTTTGCACCAATTGTTAAAAGACTTGAGTATGATATTTTGACACCAATTGGGGTGTATAACTCTCTAGGTGGAGTTGGCTCAACAATGATGGAGTCGGCCTACGATGAGGGATATGGTAAATATTCATTTATTGGTATTAATCCTCTTGCAACGATGACATCAGTGGCTTGTTGTGTAAAAATAGAATATAACGGACAAGAGTTTAATCATGAATGTGATCCTTATAGTTTATTACCTGAATTTACGGCTAATCGTAAGGTATTTGGTTTTGTAACTTATGATGGTGTTCGTGTGAAGGAAATTTTACCGGATAGACATGCTAAAAAGAACGTGCCGGATTTTTTCTTTCGTATATATAAAACAGTAATCTGTTTTGATCATCATGCTCACCAATTGATTGTTAGCCATGAAGGTAGCGAAGCTGAGTTAGATGATATTATTGATAAATTATTTACGCTTTCTAAAAAAGCTCAGTCTGACAATATTGATAAAGTTACTTTAATTCCAGATGTGAGCGATGAAGACTATGCAAATAATGTTATAAAAGCTAAAGAATACATCCGAAAAGGTGATATTTTTCAAGTTGTGTTATCGCGAACTTTTACTGGTAAATCTGATTTGCCACCACTGTCTTTGTATCGTGCGTTACGTAAATTAAATCCAACACCATACTTGTATTTATTTGAAGAAGAAGATTTTGCAATTGCAGGTGCTTCTCCTGAACTGTTAGTTGGTGTTAAAGATAATATTATAGAAACAGTACCAATTGCAGGCACATGCAAAAAAGGTGATGATATAAATGACTTATTAAATGACCCTAAAGAGACAGCTGAGCATGTGATGCTAGTTGATTTAGCTCGTAATGATGTTGGTGCTGTATCTCTTGCAGGTACTGTAAAAGTTACTCGATTTAAAGATGTAAAAACATATTCTCATGTAAGTCATATAGTATCAAATGTGATTGGTGAATTAAATACTGATAAATATAATCCATTTGATGTAGTGCGTTCAGTTTTACCAGCTGGTACTCTATCAGGAGCTCCTAAAATCCGAGCTATGGAAATTATTGATGAATTAGAAAGTAGCCGTCGTGGATTATATGGTGGTGCAGTTATGATGATAGATGAAATTGGTACGTTAACTGCAGCTATTGCTATTCGTACTATGTTTATGCAAAATAAGCAAATTGAGCTTCGTGTTGGCGCTGGCATTGTTTATGATTCTGTACCCGAAAAAGAAGTACAAGAGACATATTTAAAAGCACGCGGTGGTATGGCAAGTATTGAATTAGCAACTGGGGGTGGACTATGATATTATTAATTGATAATTACGATAGTTTTACGTACAATTTATTTCAAGCATTTATTATCACAGGAGCTGAAGTTACGGTAGTGCGTAATGACAAGATCACTATTGATGAGATAAAAAATATTTCTAATTTAAAAGGTATTGTATTATCACCTGGCCCAGGGCATCCTACAAATGCTGGTATTTGTATAGATGTAATTCGTGAGCTTGGTAAAAGTATTCCAATATTTGGGGTGTGTTTAGGTCATCAAGCTATTGGTGCTGCATTTGGTGGTACAGTAGATTTAGCTGATAAAGTACTTCATGGTAAACCCAGTGATATAAATCATAAAAATAGCATGTTATTTCAAAATATGAGTACACCATTTACGGCCGCTCGTTATCATTCTTTAGTTGTGAAACAAGATGGTTTCCCTAATGTATTAAATATTGATGCAATAGATAATGAGGGTAATATTATGGCTTTATCACATAAAGAATTACCTATATTTGGTGTACAATTTCATCCAGAGTCAATTTTGACACCTGATGGACAAAAAATTGTGGATAATTTTGTTGAATTTTGTAAGACTAGATAAACCAATTTAAAGCGTGACAAAATTTATTACTGAAAGATAAAGAAGAAAAATGAGTTTAAGTAAATATATTCAAGCCTTAGCAAAAAATCAAAATTTAAGTACTGAAGAAGCGTACTTAGCTACAAAAATATTGCTTGGGGATGTAGAGCCTATTTTAGCTGGGCAATTTTTAAGTTTACTTCATGCCAAAGGTGAGGTTGCCGATGAATTAATTGGTTTTCATCAAGCATTAATTGATAGTGGAAAGCAAATTAAAGTAGATAAAGCATTTATTGATATTGTTGGAACTGGTGGAGATAAAGCTGGTACTTTAAATATATCAACAGGCGGTTCTTTATTAGCTGCTGCATGTGGCATTCCTGTTGTTAAACATGGTAATCGCGCGGTATCTTCTAGTTGCGGATCAGCTGATGTATTAGCAGAATTAGGTTTTAATCTTAATTTAAGCGATAGCGATGTGCATAATGCCTTGGCTAAGAATGAATTTGCATTTTTATTTGCACCAAATTTTTATCCAATCTTACGTAAATTAAATGATGTTCGTAAAAAATTAGCAACACCTACTATTTTTAATTTAATGGGGCCTTTACTAAATCCAGCTGGGCGTGAGCATGTTATCCTTGGGGTATATCAAGCTAAGTACGTAGCAGTAATCGCAGAAGCATTATATCGTTTAGGTACTACAAAATCATTAGTTTTTCATGGAAATGGTTTAGATGAATTAAGTACTTTGAATAACTTACAAGCTAAATTGGTTACAAAATACGGTATCGAAGATATTGATATTGATTTAAAAGAATTAAATTTATCGCAATCTGAGTTATCTGATTTGGCAGGTGGTGATAGAATGTACAATGCACAAATGCTAATTAAAACTTTAAATGGTACTCATACTGGCATTACTGATAGTTTAGCATTAAATGCGGGTGCTGCATTATGGGTATATGGTAAAGCAAATAGTTTGATTGATGGTGTGAAAATTGCTAAAACTAGATTAGCTGAAGGTAATATTATTAAATTAAACAAATTACAACAAATAGTACACCGTAAATATCAAGCGCCACAAAAACGTAAAAGCATGAAAGAGGCATTACGTGCTAAAGGTTTTGCTGTAATTAGTGAGATAAAACGTGCTTCTCCATCAGCGGGTCATATTGCAGACATAGGTGATCCATTAGAGAGAGCTTTAGAGTATGTATCATATGGTGCAGCTGCTATTTCGGTATTAACTGATGCTGGATTTAATGGCTCAATGGCAGATTTAAAGCGTGTTGCAGATGGATTAAAAGATACTCCAGTACCAGTATTATGTAAAGATTTTATGCTAACACCACCACAAATTGCAGAAGCATATGCTAATGGTGCAGATGTAATTTTACTTATAGTACATGTACTAAAAGAAAAAACTTTTGAAATGGCAAAAATTGCACATAGTTTTGGCTTAGAAGTATTGGTTGAAGTGCATAATGCTTCAGAGCTAGATATTGCATTGGCAGCTGATGCTGATGTAATTGGTGTAAATCAGCGTGATTTAAACGATTTTTCTATGCATCCTGAGCAATTTGCTGATTTGATTAAGCTTATTCCTACTGATAGAGTAAAAGTTGCTGAATCAGGTTTAAAAACTCGTGAAGCTGCATTAAATGTAATTGAGCTTGGCTATGATGGTGTATTAGTTGGTGAAGCATTATCTCGTTTAGATAATCCAGCAACATTTTTTGGTAAATAATTATAAAAACATTTAAGTAGAGGTAAGATGAGTAATATATTAGAAAACCCTAAAGCAGAGCTTCATATACATTTAGAAGGTAGTTTGGAGCCTGAAATGTTATTAAAGTTAGCCGCTAAGAATAATGTTTCAATAAAATACAAGAGCATTGAAGAAATTAGTAATGCATATAAATTTAATAGTTTGCAAGAGTTTTTGGATATTTATTATCAAGGTATGTCAGTTTTACATACCGAAGAAGATTACTATGATTTAACATATGCTTATTTAACTAAAGCACATCAAGATAATGTAACGTATAGTGAGATGTTTTTTGATCCGCAAGCACATTTGGCAAGAAATATTGAGTTAGGTACAGTTTTTGCTGGAATGACTAGAGCTATTCAAGATGCTAAAAATAACTATGGAATTAATGGTAGTCTAATACCATGCTTTTTACGTCATCTCGGTGAAAATGATGCATTAAAAGCGTTTGATAAACTGATGGATTATCGTAAGTATTTTATTGGTATTGGTTTAGATTCATCAGAACTAGGTTACCCACCTGGTCAATTTAAAAATTTATTTGAATTAGCCAGAAAAGAAAAATTAAAACTGGTTGCCCATGCTGGCGAAGAGGGTCCTGCTAATTATGTATGGGAAGCGTTAGATATTTTAGGTGTTGACAGAATAGATCATGGTAATGCAATTCATAGTGATCAAGAATTAATTAAACGTATTACTAAAGATGGAATAGGCCTTACAATGTGTCCACTCTCAAATAAGTGTTTAAAAGTAGTACCAGATTTACATTATCATCAAACACGTAATTTTTTAGATGCAGGTATAAAGGTAACTATTAATTCAGATGATCCATCATACTTTGGTGGATATGCAAATGATAACTATCAAGCATTGATTAATGACTTACATCTTAGTGATAAAGAAGTTCGACAACTTATGCAAAATAGTTTAGATGTTAAGTTTAAATAGTAGCTTATCTTTAATTAATAAAAAAATATTTGTAAGATTCTGTGCTTTTAAGATAATCTAGATTATATAGGTTGGGATTATCTTGTTTAAGTAGAGATGTTATTACTTGCCAATGTTTTTTAACAACAAAATTAACATCATAGGTGCATGGTGAAATTACTTTAGTTACAATGTTTTGCATGATGATATGCTAATTAAAACATTGTAACTAATATTTATTTTTTGTAAGTATTATAAAAATAAACGTAAACTCAGTGCGATATCTACGTTCCATTAGCTATATTTTAAAATAAATTAATAATAATACATATCCTTTATTTTTCCATTCTAACTATCTTCGCAATACTGCAAAATAAATATCATGGTAAATCTACAAGACATATCGCGAATAATATAATGAGTATAATAGTTATTATACGAATTAGATATATATTGTTTATCAGATCATAGTTTTATCCAGTCTAAAATTATAAATATTTATCTAATTGTTTATTAAATAACCTATAAGTAAAAGATTTCAATGTTTAATCATACCGTCATCGTGAATATTATGATTAACTATCTCATACTTAGTATTCTGTTTAGGTGCTTTAGAATCTGTCTGATAATTTTAAATACATAATAATCATGTTATTTACTTTCATTTCTTGAACTATTTATGATTATAAAAGCAGTTGAAATGGATAGTATTATCTAATAATGGAAGACTAAGCAAAAATTATAAATATAGTGCATTATTTACAGTGAGGTGTAGTACCTCATTTACGATAATTTGAGATGATTTGCAATGTAGTTATGTTGCTTAATCTCCACGCTATTGGGGTGTTTTTGATTAAAAAGTATAAAATATCTAAAAAATGACGTAAGAAAGTTAAATTTGAACTTATGCTGGGTAAGATAGCCAGTATACTATTTACCGCTAAGTGAGAGATTATGGCTTTGTGTACAGAAGTTTTTATCTCAGTAAAAATGTGCTATGTCTGCTGATGTTAGTATTAAATAATCATCAGGTATCATATTAAATAATGTAAGTATTCACAAGGGGAATAAAT
>JAQUVM010000078.1 GCA_028693355.1 Burkholderiales bacterium | reverse complement strand
ACCCTTGAACATAAGAACCAACAATTATACCTTGGGCAACAACGACCAATAGAGATCCTACAAAAAAACACTTTTCCCAAACATGTATACTCGTAGTTGCTTTATGAGTAAATTCAAAAGCAATTCCTCGAAATAATAATCCTGCGATAAGCAACATGATCGGTAAGTATAGAGCACTCATTAATACACCAAATGCACCAGGAAATCCAGCATATAATGCTGCTCCCGCAAAAACCAACCACGTTTCATTACCATCCCAAACAGGTAATACAGTAGTAAGTAAGATATCCCGATCTTTGCTGCTTTTAACACTAAAAAATAGTAAGCCAACACCTAATGTAAAACCATCTAGAATTACATACATAATAATGATAAAGGCAATTAAAAATAACCAAACTAATGCAAGTGTTGTCATTTAACTTCTCCTTCATTTTGTGCCGCAGCACCCAAATAACTAAACGGTTGAACCATTTCTGGATTTAACGGGCCTTTTTTAATTGTTTTATCAAGAAAATAAAAGTAAAAATATCCAAATATTACACCATAGACTATAACCATTAATGCAAAAGAAACTAATACATCGTAAGTAGAAATACTTGATACGGCGCTTTGAGTGCTAATTAAATTATAAACAATCCATGGTTGACGACCAACTTCAGCAGTGAACCAACCTGTTAAAATAGCAATAAATCCAGTTGGTGCCATAAATTTACCAAATAACAGCATCTTACGACTATCAAATAATTTATTTTTTAGTAGGAAACCTAAGCTTAATACTGCATAAAGAAACATTAAAAGACCTAAACCCACCATAATCCTAAAGCTCCAAAAAACAATCCAAGCCTCTGGTTGTTCTTCTGGTGGAACTGATTTTAGCCCTTGCATTTCGCCGTTATATTGATGAGTATTAATCAAAGAAGCTAAATTTGGAATACCAATTTCGGCATAATTTTTTTGGTCTTGATTCGAGGGTAGAGCAAATAATAAAAATGGTGCTCCTTGTTGAGTATCCCAAATTCCTTCAATAGCTGCAGTTTTTAGAGGTTGAGTTTTAAAAACCTGTACTCCAGATACATCTCCAATAAAAATTTGTAATGGAATTAAAATCATCACCACTATACTTGCTGAACTTAAACATTTTTTAGCAAACTCAACAAATTTATTGTTTAATAAATAGTACGCAGAAATACTAATAATAACAAAAGAAGTTGCTAAATAAGAAGCTAACATCATATGTAAATAACGTGGTAAATTATATGGATTGAACATAATACTTAACCAATCAGTAGCTATAAATTTACCATCAGTAATTTGATAGGCAATTGGATGTTGCATCCATGAATTAGCTGACATAATCCAATATGCAGAAATAGATGTACCAATACAAACTAAAATTGTTGCAAGATAATGTAATTTTGGTCCAACTTTATTCCAACCAAAAAATAGAATCCCAATAAAGCCAGCTTCAACAAAAAATGCAGTTAATACTTCATAAATAAATAAAGGTCCTAATACCGAACCAATTTGCTTGGCAAATCCTGCCCAGTTAGTACCTAACTGAAACTCCATAACAATACCAGAAATTACACCCATACCAAAAGTTAGCGCAAAAACTTTCGTCCAAAAACGAATTATTTGATAATAAACAGGTTTCTTAGTCTTTAACCATAAACCTTCCATTACCACTAAAAAAGTTGATAATCCAATTGAAAAAGCTGGGAAAATAATATGAAATGCCATAGTGAAGGCAAATTGTAGGCGTGATAAATATAATGCATCAAAGTCCATGCGAGTCTCTCATTCAATAAAATATTTTTATTCTATAATATTTTATCCCCATTCAAAACATATAATATATAAATAGTAAGATTCTACCACTACAAAAATTTATATCCCAGCTAAACTAGGGTAATAATTACTTTGTAAAATAATAGTTTATGTAAAGGTAGTTTTTATAATTTTCTCATCAGAACCTTGTACATCTATGTATTATAAAGTACTTTTAAGATTATCTGGGAATAAATTTAAAACATTGGCAATCAGCAAATATATAAAAATACGTTATTGGTAATTTTAAATGATTAAGTTATCCAGTGAATTGGCTGAAAAATAATTGTTATTTTTTATACCTAGACTGCTTGAAAAGCGGTCTTTTTAAATGTTAAGTTTGACAAAATACATCTGATAGCATACAATGTATTACATGAAATACAAAGGAGACTAATATGTCTATTCATACATTAAGATTACCTGCTCAATTAGAGAGTGAACTAAATCATTTAGTTCAAGAAACAGGTAGAACAAAATCATATTTTTTTGTTGAGGCACTAAAAACCTACTTAGAAGATCGTACCGATTATATTCGTGCTGCAGCTATTTTAGAGCGCATTGAATCTGGCGAAGTTAAAACAAAATCATTAAGTGATGTAATGAGTAATTATGTCAGAGAGTATCCTTCCATTATATAACAGCATATTATTTGCCAATAATCTGCCACATTATATCTGAAATACAAACAGAATCTGAACTATTTGCTTCTTTAAATAGAGTCAAATATTTTTAGATGAATCCCAAATATATTATAGCTATTCTAACCTTGGTATAGTTATTGTTGGTAGCTCTTTAGCTCATGTATATAAACAAAATTATCAAAACCTGCTTCAATCTAAACTATTACATAAATTAGGTATGAAATACACATATGTAAATGTTCCGTCACAATATCAATCAACGCTGTCAAGCGGTTTTGATAAAAATGGCAAACTCATACAAATATCAGATTTGGGAGCTTTAACTCCAACTTGGTGGCTTAAATCAAATACTAAAGATCTTGCATTATATTTAAAGTATCAAATAAATGGTAGTTAAGATGCTGAGTTAAATAAAGCCTTAAGCATAGTACATACAGATTATTATTGTGTGAATAATAATCTGTATCAGCAATTAGCTTGAAAATATTTTCCAAATACGGAGTTAGAAACCACATTTAATGATAAACAAACGCTGATAAAACAAAAAATAACCAATGATTATGCTTTTAAGGATGGCTTTATTGAGAAAACTGGCACTTCTTATGGCATGTCTTCGTATATGGCTTATTCTTTAAACAATAAAGTTGGTATCGTAATTTTATTAAACCAAGTTCTTGTTTCTGATCGGGTTAATTTGGCCCGTAAAATTCTCAAGTCGGAATAATAAATGAAATCGCATTATTTCTAACGTATTAAATTAATGTTTTTATTAGTGGGTCATTTGGATTAATCGCATTAATTTCTGGTTTTAATGTTATTGGATTGACTTGTAATAGGAAGTACAACTGATTCTTCATCAATAGTTGCTGTTTGACCATATGGTAATTATTATTAATTGAAGCAAAGGCAGGGTAGCCCATGATTAATATGCTACTGAGTAATGAAGTCTTTTTATTCACAATCAAGCTCCTTTAATTCTTTATTATGAATAACTTCAATTACCCCATAGAATTTAACAAATGTGACAAACCATTTAATTTAACAGATTAATACCGATATTTCTTGAAACAGAGGATATTTAAAATAATGATGAATGGTACAAAAGTCTGTATTCTAATTTAGAACAATCATGAGTAATGATTTATGTTATACTGAAAGAACAGTGGTTTTAGTATCTAATGCCACGTTGTTATATCAATTTTAATTGTAGTGCTTTATTCCCACTTGCATCCTCATACAAATATAATTTCATACGGTAAAAAATTAAAGCTATTTTAGGTTTATTATAATTAATATGACTTTTTTACAACTGTTTAGCTCAACTATGCAGCCTAAATCTATACGATCTATAGCTGAGTCATAGGAATTCCTGAAGAAGTGGTTGGTCTAACAATAAATCTGTTAAGAAGAAATGAAGCAATTATTAAAATTTCTGAGAAAGGATGTTCAGAAGGCCTACAATATTATATCTAGTCATGATTTTATCTGAATAAATAATGAAATTTGGATAAAGATATTATTAAAAAATAATTCTTGGGTTTTGGAGATGAAAATGAAGAAGTTTATTCAAACTGTTATTATGTTCTTATCTTTAATAGGTGCTATAAATTGGGGGTTATTAGGATTGCTAAACTTAAATATAGCTATATTGAGTTTCGGCGAAGATTCATTTTTGACAAGGTTGACATATTTATTGGTTAGCTTATCAACGCTTTATCTATTGTTCCATCCTGATTTAGGTGGTAGTTATATTTATCGAACTCGAACGTATAAATCTAGACTCAATCATGATATAGAAAGTAAGCAAATGATAAACCAAACCTCACCATTGGTAAAAGAACAAGAAAATTTTATTAATGAGGGCGGTAATAGTCAGCCATTAAAAAATGATTATATATAAAAAATATGAACAATATTTATATAAGGAAGGTCAATTATGAAAACTGAACACATTAAAGGAGAGCTTTTAAAAAAGTACCTAGGTAAAGCAATATTTTTAAGTAGGTGGACGCTAGTTCCAGTTTATACTAGTCTAGTCGTGCTAATTATTATATATAGTTTAAGGTTTATGAATATAACTAGTTCAATGATTTATCAAGTATTAAAATTAGATGATAAGCATTTGGTACTTGAGTCATTAAATCTTATTGATATGGTAATGGTGGTTAACTTGGTTTTAATGGTATTATTTGGAGGCTATGAGATATTTGTAAGTAAATTACGGATTCAGGAGCATGAAGACAACCCAGAATGGCTCACAGGAATTACCACGTCTGCTCTTAAATTAAGAATCTCTTTAACAATTGTTACTATTTCATCAATTGAGATCTTAAAATCGCTGATAAATATAGATAATTTAACTTCTGCAACGGTATATTTACAAATTTGGTTACATTTAATCTTACTAATTTCTGCACTAATAATTGCAATAGTCGATAAGCTTACACATCTTGAACGTGTTGTAAATAAATAATTAATATTCACCTGAATGATCATGAAAGATCTGATTTATTCCCCCGATACTCTTATAAACGGGGGAAATTCTAATCTTTTATTTTTGTGCAATGTGTTTATCTAATACATCTAATATATTCATATCAAGAGTTTCATCAAATTTACGTGCAAATAAATTATCTGTTCCTATTAAAAATGCTTCATCTTTAATTGTAAAATCTCTAGGACGTAACTTGATTGTTCCCATTGGAATCCAGTCTATAGCTCGTTTATCATTATTAACAATTGTTGATTTGTACGTTGTATTCATGATAACAGTTTGAAAAAATCCTTCATCAGCAATTAAGGTATGTTCATAAAATTGCTTAAAGCGTTCAACTTCCGGACTATAGGTAATAAACTCACAAAATTTACGACTTAAAATCATCCATTGATTACCAATATATGGTATCACATCATTTAAAAATTGACGCTTAACCACAGGTTCGCTTATTATTTCATCATCAACTTCAGTTACATAGTTTTCTATCCTGTGCATTGTATCGGCTCTAAATTCTTTTTGGTTCATTACCTTAAGAAAATCTGTATCAATATGATTTAACAAAAAGTTATGTATGTATTCTTGTGATTTAAGAGGAAAATCTTGACCACTGAGGTTAATGAAGAATTTCCAATCTTTGTTTTGATTTAGTAAATGCTTAATTCCTCGTAATTCGGCATTTACAAGACTGTAACCACCCCAAAGAGTGTTTTCACTCACCAGAATTTGCGCATTATTATATTTCATAAGAAACTCTTTAATTTCATCATGTAATTCATGGCTAGATTTACTATCAATATGCACCAGATAAAAATTATCCGGATGATAAATAGCATTAAAAAGACGTTTAAATTGATTCGGGTAGCGATGTGTCAATATCAAATATGCAATCATAATGATCCTCCAAGGGTCAAGAAGCATCATTTACTCGCGTTATAATATTCGTTGGCTGCCTACTGTTTGAAAAACCAGAGCACCTTGAATATAATAGCCATGAATGATGAGTAAATAAAACGCTATAAATATAATAAATTTAATGCAAAAGCACTAAGTAATAGTGTAATTGAGATTAATAGGGCAACAGAGAAATAGGAATAGAACAGAGAACAGGTTAGCCTAGTTTCTAAGTGTAACACAAATCATCATTTCAAATCACACAAATTCATAGTACATTACAAAACACCCTAAAAAATAAAGTTTCTGATGCAGTTATTGTCAAAAAAGCTACTAAGGAAATGGAAGCAGGATTAATTGACGCAGAACTAGGTGGTAATTTATTCAAAAAAAGAATTGCAAAATCTGGCATGGGTAAAAGCGGTGGCTATCGAACAATAGTTGCTATGAAGCAGACTAAATGTTGGTTTTACTTGGTAGGATTTAGTAAAAATGAATCTGATAATATTGATAAAAAAGAATTATTGGCATTAAAAGAATATGTAAATGATTATTTATTTAAGCATTTAATGAAATTGCTAGAACTTAATGAAATTATAGAGGTAGAAAATCATGAGTAGAGTTTTAAAAGAAATACATGAATCCGTAAATAGAGGTTATGAAGCTGGAGTTGTCGATTTAGATACTATGCAAAAGTTTGATAAGCTTTGTATGATAGATAGTCATACAATGAAACCTGAGGAAATACGTAATATACGTAAAAACATTGCTAAAGTAACCCAGCCAGAATTTGCCAAAATACTTAGTGTTAGCCCTTCAATTATTGCTAAATGGGAAACTGGTAATAAAAAGCCATCAGGATTAGCTTTAAAAATATTGAATCTTATCGAGAGAAAAGGTATTGATTTTTATTTACAAACATTTGCAATTTAAATATTTTGATTGTAATGCTACTTATAAAATAAACTTGCTGAATTAATGAAAAAATTAAAAACACAACAATTGTAATAATCAAAATTATAGTTTCATTTCTCTCAATAAGACTACCACTTCTTGTATATTATTTTAATTCACTAGAATTATACTCATTACATGACTTATTTAAAATTGATTATTCATTTTTTGACAATAATGTGTCAGAAATTAAAGTATGGGATTCATTAATACTATTTTTATATGTATTGACACATTCTGGTTTTATAGTTGGTTTTATATATTGGGATAATGGCTATACTAACAATGCTACCAATACTTATAAATAGTTGGTTTGTAAATGATAGTGGGTTTCATAATGTAAAGTTTTTGAAAGTAATGGGTTATTTTATTGTTACTATAGGATATTTTATGGTTTTAGTAATATTACTACAACTTTTAAAAATCTCAGACATTTTCATTGGTGAAATTAGAAACAAGTATTTATCAGAAAATTATCAATACTGCCAAATAATTAGTGGTAGTCCACATGATGAGTTTGTCATAATAGAAAATTCATCTGTTCCTTATAAATTAATACTTGAAGAGTCATCAATACAATACTATAAACCCAAAGATGGTTACTCATTATGGAAAAATTTCACGGAATCTGATATCAATGATATGAAGGAATATTGTAAAATCTATGATAATTCATTGAAACAAAGTACAAAATAAATATTGCTGTATAACTAATAATAATATTATGCACAAACTAACACAACTTAATTTATATTTTTGTTTATTGCGTCGCTCATGTATAAATGCAAGAACTAAAATAATAACAAGCGCTAGTATAATTGAATACATTAAAAGATATTACAAGTATAACTAAAACCAGATAAAAAAGCATTTAAAATTGGATTATTTTTACTTTCAGCTTCTTTTGAATTTTTAATTTTCTGTGATTCATTTTCTGAGGAATAATTTTTATTATCAATAAGTTGCGAATTATTTGATTTATTTCCTGCAATATTAAATTCACTATTATAGTAATAATAGTGAATTTAATGTTAATCTGAGTAATAATGGAAACCTGCAATATACTGAAAATGCGTTAAATTGTAAAACTAAAGACCTGGCAACTTCAAATTCAAATACTCAAGATACAGGTAGCCAAAATGAAGTTTTAAACGCTTTTTTATCTGGTTTTAGTTACACTTGTAATATTTTTGTAACTGCACCATTACCACTACATAAAAATGTAAATCCACAACATATATCGTTGCGTAAATTTAACAATAATTCATTTATCAAAGTTACATATCGTAAAATAAACACAAAGCCAAAGACGCAAAGTTTACCTTATGGTATTTGGAGTCGCCGTATTGTTGACTACTTAGCTCGTTTAGAATATCTTGGTAAGAATAAAAACAAGAAAACATCATTTACAATTAACAAGTTCTTAGAGTTCTATAACACCGAAGTAAATCAAGATAATATAGATTCAGTAACTTTACAAATTCAACTACTAATGAATTGTGAATTTGATGTATTAATGAAGCCAAAATCAGGCTTAACAACTAATTACAATAATATACGCTTCTTTGATGAGACATCTGACTTAGCATTAAGCACAGAGCTAAAGAAGCTGCTTAGATCTCATCCAATCCCTATATCTAATGCCGTTGCAGGTATTGTTGATTGTTTTACTTATGATTTATTTAATTACGTGCATTATGTAAACTTCTCTGCTACAAAATATAAACAAAAAATTGATATTGAAATTGATGAACTTTATGAAACTGTATGTAATAAAGAGATGCAAGGACGAAGACGTGAAGGAAATCCGCATGACTATTTTGCTAATGCAAATAAAACTAAATTAGAAAAATTTAAAGCTCAATTAAATCAAGCTCTTAACGACATATGTAAACTATCGCCAATAGTTGTTGAAGTTGAAAAAACCAAAACAATTAAAGGTTGGATCAGTAAAGCCTTAATATCTAATTATGGCTGTATGATTATAACTCCGACTCCAGATGCTTTATTTAAAAGGGTTGAATACCCTACCACAAGCACTTCTGATGATGTTTCTACTGATAAAGAAGTACCAGCAACATCAAAATGCTCTAAACCATCTGAAAGTTCTACGCAAAACAATAATAATGTATAT
>JAQUVM010000077.1 GCA_028693355.1 Burkholderiales bacterium | reverse complement strand
TGATAAGAATAATTTGATTGCAAAGAATATAGGAGACGCGACAATTAAAATTTCTTTACATGATGGTATCTCTGTTACTAAGAAAGTTCATGTGGATAATGCGTTGATTAAATCAATAAAAGTTATAGGCGTACCGAGTGTTATGAGTTTAGGAGATACAGCTACTCTTGCTGTTATGGCTAAATATAGTGATGGTGAAGAGCTAGAAGTTGCTAATAAATCGGCAATTACTTGGGAAGCTTCTCCTAGTGATATTATTTCAATTACAAATGGTGTTTTAAAGCCTCTAAAGATTGGAGTTGGTAAAGTTGTAGCTAAGTATGATGGATTTACAGATACTAATAGTGTTAATGTGGATGTAGCAAAAGTTGTTAAATTAGAAGCCACACCAAATAAAATAGAACTTTGGGCGGCAGGTGAGACTTTTGCACCTAGTGTTAAGGCTATATTTTCTGATAATAGTTCACGGATTATTCAAAGCCGCGATTTAAATTGCTCAACTATAGGTGGTAAAGATGCAAGGGTATATAGTGAATGTGGTGTATATTTAAAAGATTCAGGAGATAGCACAACGCTTCACATCGTTTATGATGGTGTATCAACAGATGTGCCAGTTACTTCATATCAATCACTACCACCAATTAAAAGCCTTGATTTAGATCTGCCAAGTCAACTTGTTATAGGCAGCGTGACTAGTTATAAAGTTATTTTACATAGTACAAATGGTAGAGATTATGATGTAACAAATAATATGAAACCTATATCTAGTGACTCAAGTAAGCTAGAAATTGTTGCAGGGAATAAAGTAAGTGCTAAGAAAGATGGCGATGTTCAATTATCAATTACTTATGATGGAAAAAAATACGTTGATAAATATGTACAAATCCTTAAGGGCAAGATTGTTAGCACAGAAATTAGATTAATTGATAGTAAAGGAGATGTTGCAAATAAAGATTATTTAATGCCACATAAGGAGTATACGATCCAAATATTATCTTGTAAAACTGAAAATGGTGCAATCTTACCAGCTGTTGATTGTAATACTGGCTTCTCAGTAGTTAGCGGTTCTGTTAATTTAGATAAGATGAAGTTAGTACCGTATTTAGCAGGTGAGGTAAAATTACGTGAAAATACTTCTGGGACTGAACATTTATTTAGGACTGCTCCTATTAGAAATCCTGAGTATGAGACGAATGCTGGATTTGGAGCTGAGAAGTTTACTAAAGTAGTACTTTCTGATGCAAAAGCAGGAAGTGGTTATAATATTGTATGTAATCATCAGTTTGGATGGATTGACGAAGAACTTGCCAAAGAAGGCCGCTATGGTGTGCTGCGCTTAGATGCCGATGCTTCGAATGATTTTTGTCACAGCGGTGGTGGTGCTCATTGGATAAATTTTTACTTTCATCAAACAAATAGACCTATTAAGCTAAGATATCAAATTAACGAAGATACTCTGTGTAGTACTCGAAATGGTATTTGGCATAAGAACGATCGATTTTTTGCAGCCCCATTTGAAAATAACCCAGATTACGGAGGTTGGCAAATATCTGATTGTGAATATACTAATGGTAATAAAAACGTGCAGTATAATGTTTGGCACAATAATGACGCTGTTCGTGTAAGGTATACGCCTGGTCCATAGGCTGAGATAGATATTTTTATAATAAAACACCTATATTTTTATAGGTGTTTTCCTTTTTTTATAATAATTACGTTATAATGTTGCATTAAATATTTTGAGCTTAATGTATGAAAGTTAATTTACTTAATTTTACTTTGCCTAAACTTGAGGCTTTTTTTGAGGAATATGGTGAGAAAAAATTTAGAGCTCGTCAAGTATTTCGTTGGTTACATGTTTATGGTGCTGAGTCATTTGAAGAAATGACAGATATTGCTAAAACTTTACGTGCTAAACTTGAAGAGATTGCTACTATAGAAGTACCAAAACTTGTGTCTGAACAAAACTCAAGTGATGGAACTCGTAAGTGGGCGCTTGAAGTTGGAACTGGTAATAAGATTGAAGCTGTATTTATTCCTGAAGATGATAGAGGTACATTATGTATCTCATCACAAGTAGGGTGTGCTTTAGAATGCCAATTTTGCTCAACAGCAAGGCAAGGATTTAACCGAAACTTGTCGACTGGTGAGATTGTTGGTCAATTATGGTGGGCGAATAAGCGACTTGGTAAAGATCCTAAGGGTGAAAAGATCATAACTAATGTAGTTATGATGGGTATGGGAGAACCTTTAGCTAATTATGATAGTGTCATTGATGCAATGAAAATTATGCTTGATGATAATGCATATAATTTATCTAAGCGCAAACTAACATTATCAACAAGCGGTATAGTTCCTAAACTTATTCAACTTGGTGATGATTGTCCTGTTTCATTAGCAGTCAGTTTACATGCTTCAAATGATGAAGTTAGAGATGAAATAATCCCACTAAATAAAAAATATCCTCTTGATAAATTACTTGATGCTTGTCGACAATATTTGGCAAAATCACCTAAAAATTATGTCACATTTGAATATGTAATGTTAAAGGATGTAAATGATCTCCTAGAACATGCACATGAATTAGTTGAATTAATGCGTGGAATTGAATGTAAATTTAATTTAATCCCATTTAACCCATTTCCAAATTCTGGATTTGAATCTTCAAGTCGCAACCAAATTGTAAGATTTCAAAAAATTTTACAAGATGGTGGATATATAGCAACAGTACGCAAAACTCGCGGTGATGATATAGATGCTGCATGTGGGCAATTAGTCGGTAAGGTAAAAGATAAAACTAAGCGCCAAGAAAAATGGAAAAACTATATTCCTATTCAAATAAAAGAAGAATAACTATGAGACGGTATGTATTAGTTTTTTATCTACTTATAATTGGTTTATTTATTAATGGCTGTGTAACTAAAACGATTAGTAATGATGGTATCGCTGTTAATAAGTCAGATAATAGTAGAAAATTATCTGATACATACACAGATTTGGCTTCTGAGTATTTAAATCATGATGCATTTCATTTAGCTCTTGATAGAGTGAATTTAGCAATAAGTATAAATGCGAATAATTACCGTGCTTATATGGTTCGCGGCATGATTTATCAATACTTAAACAAACCTAACGAAGCAAACATTGATTTTATAACGTCATTAAAGCTTAATAGTAGTTATCCAGATACATATGTAAATTATGGAAATTTTTTGTGTTCTATTCATAACTATGAGAAGGCATTTACAAATTTTGAAAGAGCTATAGATAATTCAGAGTATTTAAGCCCTGAGATTGCGTATTATAACCGAGGTAAGTGTTATTTTTTACAGGGTAGTTTTGAATCAGCAAACAGAGATTTATTAAAATCAATCAGTTATAAGCATGTTCCAAATAATAGCTATATACTACTGGCTGAATTAAACTATAAACAAAAGAAATATACTTTAGCTAAATTCTATATAGAACAATACCCTGGAGATCAAAGTGCAGCATCATTATGGATACATATTTTAATATTGGATGCATTGATTGATAACAGTAATAATCCTGCTAATAACAGAAAGTATTCTAGTTATATAAATTTACTAGCTCAAATATTATTAAATGATTTTAAAAATTCATCAGAAGCAGAGCAATATATTATGTTATATGGTAATGTTATGCCTAATGAAAATCCTAGTTATGATACAAAAAATCATTAATTATTTATAATGGCAACTAAAGTATCATGAAAGGTATAAAAACTCTAAAAGTATTGATGAGTTTTTTATATGATATGATAAATTTATATCAAACTCTATAAGGTGAAAAGTTAAAATATAATATTATAGATCCAGCATTTTAGGTACTGGTGTATAAAAAGAAAGATAAAAATAAATTTTAAGAAGAAAGCTAAGATGAAATATATCTCATTAAAGAATGGTTTTTTGCTGTCAAGTTTAGTAATTTTTGGGTGTGCAGCACATGTTAAAAATAATAACCCATCTGATAAGGTTACCGTATCAGAAAGTAAAAAAATATCTGATACACATGTAAACTTATCCTTAGAGTATATACATAATAATGCATTAGATCTGGCGTTAGATCAGGTTAATCAAGCTATTTCAGCTAATGAGTCTAATGCTAAAGCTTATATGGTTAGAGCAATTACTTATCAATTATTACACGAAAATAGTAATGCAGAATCTAATTTTCAAAAATCACTCAGCTTGGATAATTCATCGCCTTATACGCACGTTAATTATGCTAATTTTCTTTGTTCACAAGAAAGCTATGATGAAGCATTTGTATCTTTTAATGATGCTTTAAATAATCCATTATATTTGAGCCCAGAAGTTGGCTATTATAATAGAGGAAAGTGTTATTTTCAAAGAAATGACTTAGAGTCAGCAAATGAGAATTTATTACAATCAATTAGTTATAAACACGTGCCACAAGATAGCTATATTTTATTAGCCCGTATAAACTATAAACAATATAAGTATACAGATGCAAATTCGTATATGGATAAATATTCAGGAGTACAAACTCCTGCAACTCTTTGGTTACATATTCAAATTTTGCAAGCGTTAGTTGATATAACCCAAGATAAAAATAAAAAGAAATCATACGAAAATAATGAAAAATTATTAGCTAAAGTTCTTGTAACAGATTTTAGAAGTTCAGTTGAAGCTAATGAATACATAGCATTAGATGGAAAACAAATGGTTTCATCTGGAAGCAGTTTAGCTAAGGCAGAAAAAGTAATAGAGGAAAATGAAGAAAAAGATGATAGTGTTAATAATAGTAAAATGGTGATGGAGACTGAGAAAAATGGTCGTCGTTATATTACTATTTCACCTCATAATACTTTATACTCAATTTCAAAAGCATATGATGTATCAATTATTAAATTAAAAAAAATAAATCGCTTGTCGTCTAATAATATTTTAATTGGTAGTAAGCTTTATTTAGATAGTAAATGATAAAAGGTTGTTGGTAATGTATACACGTCGTAAAACACATAATGTAAGAGTTGGTAATATTTATGTTGGGAGTAACTACCCAATTGTAGTCCAGTCTATGACAAATACAGATACTGAAGATGCTTTAGCTACTGCTATTCAAGTTGCTGATTTAGCTAGGGCAGGTTCTGAAGTAGTTAGAATTACTGTAAATACTATTGAAGCAGGTAGAAAAGTTAGTGAAATAAAAAAGAGACTCTCAGATATTGGTATAGATGTACCATTAGTTGGGGATTTTCATTTTAATGGTCACAAAATACTAGCAGAGACAGATTGCGGTCAATACTTAGATAAGTATCGTATTAACCCTGGTAATATAGGTAAAGGTAATCGTAGAGATGAGCAATTTTCCTATATGATTAATATGGCGCGTGAATACGATAAAGCTGTAAGGATTGGTGTAAACTGGGGGTCTTTAGATCAAGAGTTACTGGCAGGAATGCTTGATATAAATGCAGCGCAATCCACTCCACTATCTCTGGATGAGGTTATGCGTAAAGCATTGGTTGAGTCAGCACTACAAAGTGCTGAGAAAGCAGTTGAGTTAGGTCTTCCTGAAAATAAAATTTTATTATCTTGTAAAGTAAGTCATGTACGAGACTTAGTTAAAGTATATGATGATTTAGCCTCAAAATGTCAATACCCACTTCATTTGGGTTTAACAGAGGCTGGTATGGGTGCAAAAGGAATTGTAGCGTCAACAGCAGCCTTATCAATGATACTAAATCAAGGGATAGGCGATACAATTCGAGTTTCTCTTACTCCTAGACCTGGAGAAAGTAGAACTCAGGAAGTTATTGTTGCTCAAGAAATATTGCAGTCATTAGGATTTCGCTCGTTTGTTCCATCAGTTACAGCATGTCCAGGTTGTGGACGTACATCTAGTGATTATTTCCAGAAATTAGCAGAGAAGATTGAAACATATTTAAGAGATAAGATGCCTGAATGGAAAACTAAATATCCAGCAGTAACAGATATGAAAGTTGCTGTTATGGGTTGTGTTGTAAATGGACCAGGTGAATCGAAACTTGCTAATATTGGCATTAGCTTACCAGGTAAAGATGAGTCACCAGTTGCTCCTGTATTTATTGATGGTGAAAAGGACGTGACACTTAAAGGGGATAATATAGCTGAAGAGTTTCAAGCTATCGTTGAAAATTATGTGTTTACAAGATATGGACGTAAAGATTAAAGGTTATAAATGACAAAAAAAATAGTTGGTGTAAAAGGAATGAATGACCTTTTGCCAAGTGAATCATATAAGTGGTTATGGTTAGAGAAAAAGTTATCTGATTGGTTGGATTTATATGGTTATAATAATATCCGAACACCAATTTTAGAAGCGACGAGTTTATTTACTCGCGCTATTGGTGAAGTTACTGACATTGTTGAAAAAGAAATGTATAGTTTCACGGATAAATTAAATGGCGATGAATTAACTATGCGCCCAGAGGGTACAGCTGGAGTAATGCGTGCGGTTTCTGAGCATAACTTATTATATAATGCAACACAAAAGTTATGGTATATAGGGCCGATGTTCCGTCATGAAAGACCTCAAAAAGGTCGCTATCGTCAATTTCATCAGCTAGGCGTTGAGGCTCTGGGGTTTAGTGGTCCTGATATTGATTGTGAAATAATTGGAATGTTAAATCATTTATGGCAAATGCTAGGATTAACTGGTTTAGAACTACATATAAACTGCTTAGGGAATAAAGAAGAGAGGGCTAGACATAGAGGTGCTTTAATTTCATATTTTGAAACTCATATGGATATTCTTGATGAAGAAGCCAAACGTCGATTATATAGTAATCCATTACGTATTTTAGATACTAAAAATCCAGCTTTACAAGAAATGGTAAATAATGCTCCTATTTTAATTGAGTTTTTAGGTGAAGATTCTTTAATTCATTATAATAACTGGAAACTTGGTTTGAGTGATCTTGGTATCAATTATATAGAAAATCACCGATTGGTTCGTGGGCTTGATTATTATAACTTATCAGTTTTTGAGTGGGTAAGCAGTGACTTAGGTTCACAGTCAACTATCTGTGGTGGTGGGCGTTACGATTCATTGGTGTTAGAGTTGAGTGGTAAGGAAAATTATGCAGTTGGTTTTGGGGTTGGTATTGAAAGATTATTACTTAGTTTAGAAGCTCAAAATAAATTACCAAGTAAATCAGGACATGATATTTATATTGTAAATGATGGTAGAGGTACTGCAAATAAAGCATTAGTAATTGCTCAAAAATTACGTAATGAAGGGTACTCTGTTATTCAGAATTTTGGTGGTGGTAGTTTCAAGTCACAATTTAAAAAAGCAGATAATTCTGGAGCCAAGGTAACATTGGTTTTAGGTGAAAATGAAGTTTTAAATAATGAAATTGTGGTAAAATTTATGGGTACTCAAGAACAGACATTAATAAATCAAGATGATTTAGTCAAAAATTTAGGAAATTTATTTAAGGCGTAATATATGGCACATTTAGACTTACATGAGCAAGAACAGGTTGATAAGTTAAAGTATTTTTGGAGAGACTGGGGTAAGTATCTTATAGGTGGTATAGCGGTATTGGTTATAGGCTATGCTGCTAATTCGGGATATTCATATTATAAACAGAGTAAGTCAAAAGATGCTGTTATTGTATATAATAACTTAACATCTCAAGTTTTGCAGGCAAATGATAAAGAAATTTACGCGGATGCTGATAAGCTTATTTCACAATACTCATCGGCTGAGTATGCTTCAATGGGAGCATTAATTACAGCAAAATACGCATTTGATAAAAAAGATTATGTAAATGCAGAGAAGTATTTGGTATGGACAAAGGATAATTCACAAGATAAGTCTCTTTCTTCTCTTGCTGTATTACGTTTGGCAAGTGTATATGTAGATCAACAAAAATTTGATAAAGCTCGAGAATTATTAAAAACAAAGCATGATCTTGCCTTTGATGGGTTATTTTATGAAGCTCGTGGAGATACTTATGTAGCAATGGGCGATTTAAATAAAGCTCGTGATGCTTATAAAGAAGGATTACAAAAAGCAGCTAATGATCCTACAACACAGCAGTCAATTCAAATGAAATTGAGTGTTATTGGAGGGTAGTTTCTTGTCTATTATAAATAAGCGACTGCTAGCAATACCTTGCAGTATAGTTTTGATGTTAGTGGCATGTTCAACTGATAATACTCCTAAACCAGAAGCTATGCCAAAGGTGACTAATGAAGTCACATTGAAACAAGGTTGGCGTAAGTCTGCCTTGGAGTGGTCATATAATCCGAGTAGTTTTGCTCCAATAATTTTTGATGGTGCAGTATTTGTTGCAGATTCTGATGGGAATATTTTAAAATTAGATCCATCTGATGGAAGTGTAATTCAACGGTATAAAGTTCCTAGTCAATTTGATGTAAGTAGTGGGGTGGGAGTTTCTGGTAGTAGTTTGTTTGTGACTACCAAAAAAGGACAATTGATTTCAATTGATAAAAGTTCAGGTAAGCTAAATTGGCAAGTTAGTTTACCAACTGTTTCATTAGAAACTCCACAAGTAGCTCGTGATATAGTGGTTGTAAGAACAAATGATGCTCAGTTGATCGCATTTAATGCAAATACCGGAGCAACTTTATGGGTATACCAAAGACCAATTCCATCATTAACACTTCGCTCATTAAATACCTTTACAATTATTGCTAATGAAGTTATTGCGGCAGGTCTTCCAGGTGGTAAGTTAGCGTTAATTAATTTATTTAGTGGTACAGCAATTTGGGAAAACTATATAGCTATTCCATCTGGTGCAACTGACTTAGATAAGATTACTGATATTGCGATGCGTCCAATGTTTCGAGATAAATTAATTTGCGTAGCTACATTTAATGGGAAAATTAGCTGTGTAGATGCCATGTCAAGTAATATTTTATGGCAAAAAACATTTTCTAGCTCTCAAGGTGTAGTTATTGATGATCAAAATGTTTATGC
>JAQUVM010000076.1 GCA_028693355.1 Burkholderiales bacterium | reverse complement strand
GTAAAAAACAAGCAATAAATCATGCATTTAATGAACCTGATGAGCAAATGATAATTGCTAATTATGGTTATGATCATCCTTTTTTACTAAAGCAAAATTCATCTAATGCAATATATTTAGCAGATAAAATTCATACAGGTATAACTCTAAATATTACAACTGATGAACCATGTTGTGTAGTTTATACTAGTAATTGGCTAGAACCAAAAAAACATGCAGGAATTTGCTTTGAAACACAAAAGATGCCAAATGCCATAAATTGGCAAGAGTTTCGCGAAAGTGTGATTATCAAAGCAAATGAAACTAAAATAAATGAAACCAAGTGGAAATTTGGAGTTATAAATTGAAACATAATAAATTAGCAAATTTAGTTGAACTATTGTTAATCAATAGTGAAAAATTACATCTGACCAAATCACGTGATAGGATTTATTTTCGTAATCGGTTATTTATATTATTAGGCATTCAGCTTAATGAATATCAATATGATTTAGTTTCTAATCTTCATATTTTTGAGATTTTAGAAGAAATCTATGATAGTTTATCAGAATCACAACAAGAAATCATAGCAGCTACTAAAGAGCAAGCAATAACGCGTATAATTGACCAAATTTTACCTCCTCCAAGTATAGTAGAGTGTACATTTAAGACAATAAAAACTAATAAATCATTAAAGGCTGCTACTGATTGGTATTATCAATTTAGTAAACTCACTGATTATATTAAAGTAAATGCTATTGCTAAAAATAAAAAATGGGTAAGTAGTACTGCATACGGTACACTCGAAATAACTATAAACTTATCTAAACCAGAAAAAGATCCTAAAGAAATAGCCAAAGCTAAAACACTAACAAATAGTAGCTATCCAAAATGTTTACTCTGTATAGAGAATGAGGGATATGAAGGTAATGGTAATAATCATCCAGCACGACATAATCATAGGATGTTAAAAATACCATTAGCAAATAAAGAATATTATTTTCAATATTCTCCATACCTATATTACCCAGAACACTCTATTATTATAAATCCAATACATTGCGATATGGTTGTAAATAGTGAAATGATAAATAATTTCTTTGCTTTTGTAGATTATATTCCTCATTATATTATTGGTTCAAATACAGATATACCTATCGTTGGTGGGTCTATCTTAACTCATGATCACTACCAAGCTGGAAATCATATATTTCCAATTGAAAAAGCTAAAAGTAAATTTACAGTAAGCTCAGATAAATATCCAAATATACAAATATCATATTTATACTGGCCATTATCGACAATAAAACTAATTGGAAATAAAGCTGACTTATTAAACGCTTTTGAATTAGTTAAAAAGCATTGGTATGAATATACAAATATTGATTTAGATATTATAGCTTATAGCTCAAATAATGAACGTCATAATGCTATAACACCAATTTTACGTAAAATTGATGAAAATAGATATACTCTATACCTTATGCTTAGAAATAATCGTACAACAGAACAATACCCAGATGGAATATTTCATCCACATGCTGATCTACATCACATCAAAAAAGAGAATATTGGTTTAATTGAAGCCATGGGGCTTGCGATATTACCAGGTAGGCTTGATAGCGAATTAGCAATAATTAGTAATATCTTGTTACACAATAAAATAGAGAGACCTGATAATATAATTAAACATCAAAGCTGGATAAATGAATTAAAAGATAAATATCTAACTTTTGATAATATTAATATTAATCAGATATTACAAGATGAAGTATCATTAAAATTTGCTAAAGTATTAGATGATTCTGGAGTATTTAAGCAAGATAGCATCGGGGATTCTGAAGCACATAAACTTATTAATTATATTTTTAATTAGCTATTTTAGAATATAGCTAACCTTAAATCAAATAAAAACGAGCAGTATTAAGTGAGTTAGCTATAAGTTATCCACGGAAAATGTGTGTAAGCCTAAAGACTAGCTGTGAATAAGTGGTGAATAAGTCGTGGTAGCAAATTTTTATCCACATAATTAATTCACAATTGTTAATAAATAATACAAGTATAATAACTTAAATAATTATATAATAACGATATTACATTAGTATATTATAAATGACTTCTGGAGTCTGTATCATGAAAATCACAATTGGTATTGGTTCTTTTATTGCTGCACTATTATCGTGGGGTGCAAATCACAGTATATTATGGTTATTAATTCATATGTTCTGTGGATGGTTTTATGTAGTTTACTACATTATTTTTAAATAAATCTAAAATTCACATCTAACGTTTCTTTTATTGTTATTTATCAAATATAAAGCTGCCATATTAATTATTAGATAGTCTAATAATTAATATGGCAGCTCATACTCAAACTACTCTTAATTTCATATAATTCATACAATTTCTAAGCATTATTCAATTATTTTAGATTTTTTGCAGCATTATTTAATAGCTGTTATATATGCAGAAAATATATAAGAATAAAAATAATGTTAATTAACCATGACTAATTATAAATTACTTATTTACATTTCTATATAATAAACTACAGTTAAATACTATAAATTAATATTCTAAATAAGGAAAAAATAAGCTCATGAAAAAACTAAAACTATCAATTAATTTATTCTTAGGAATATCTTTAATATGTGCAATGGTTGGTTGTAATAATGGAAGCCATTATAATAATGGAAATTCTAACATAATTACTAATATAAATCAAAAATTAGAAGAATCTGCATTTACGCAATTAGAAAACGAATTAGATAAATGGAATAATGCTCACCCTCAAGTAGAATATAAAAAAATCAAAACTAAAATCTTAAAATGTTTTATAACTAAAGACACAATATTAGATTTAAACAAGACTTCATTAACAGTATTACCAAGTAATCAAATATTTACTTATCTACCTCACTTAGAAAAATTTATCTTGAGCGGTAATAAATTAGAAGATATAAAGCCAGAAGCATTTAATAACTTAATTAATCTAAGAGATCTAAATTTAGATAAAAATCTCTTAACAAATATATTATATGGTACATTTAATAACTTAAATAATTTACAAAATCTTTCTTTATCTTCTAATAAATTGATAAATATAGAATCAGGAGCTTTTTATGGTTTAAATAATTTAAAAGATTTATACTTAAGCACTAATTATCTAACAAGGTTAAATTCTGAAGTTTTAGAGAGTTTATATAATTTACAAACACTTGATCTATCCTCTAATGAATTGACAAAAATCACATCTGATACATTTATTGGTTTAAGTAATTTACAAGACCTTGACTTGGAGTGGAATAGTTTAACAAGTATAGAGCCAAACTCATTTTATGGTTTAAATAATTTACAGACTATAAATTTAAACGATAATTTATTAACAACTATAAAAACAGATACATTTAATGGATTGAACAACTTAAGTAAGCTTGGATTATATGGAAATGAAATAATAACTATAGAACCTGGAGCATTTAATGGTATAAATAGTAGCTGCATATTTCCAAGATTGCTAAATGATGAGTAACGAAAATAAATAAAATGTAGAAATTTAGATTTTATATAACATACTTTATTTGATTTTATTCTAAATTTTCATAGCACCTTACTAAAAAACGTCCTGTAATATTAGACATTTCTATAATCTTTTTAAATGGTTATACTTAACTAATAAATAGTTAAGTATAACTTTTTAAATACTGTCAGATCAAACTATTCAGAATAAACTTCCTGATTAGATTTAATATAAAGCTGTAATATATTATTTAATATTATACTTTCATGGGTATTCTCTCTAAACTCTAGTTTTAAGCTTGTCAATTCTGCATTTTTCTCATCTAACTTTTCCTTAATTTGCGCTTGGTCTTTATTAAAATCTATTTTATTAAATGACTTATCATGATCATCATAATGACGAAAACTAATACGATGATTATTATTCCAATAAATTCCTTCTGTACAACTATTAAAGTTATCTAAGTCAGTTACGACATCCTCTAAGTTAGATATTTTTTCCTCAATTTTATCTAATGCTAAATTTTTAATCATATATTCAAACTGATCTTGAGTCTGTCCAGTCTCAGATAAGGTCGTACCTAAAAGATTTTCTACGCCGCTTCTTAATTCTTCAGATGAAATTTCGCTTACGAGCCACTCAATTTCTAACTGCTGTTTTATGAAAGTAATTTTGGCTTCTTGAAGTTCATTATGTTTTTTATTTATTATATTTAGATACTCATTCTTTTTAGAAATAAGTTCTTCAAAACTAAATTCTTCAATCTGATTATCATATTTGGTATCAAATTTTTCCGTCAATGCATTAAATTGTTTCTCATACCGTTTTTTAACTCGATTATCTAAATCAATTATAACTACATAAGTATCATGATCATATTTTGGACTCTTCATATAGTCAATTAAAGCATCTATCACTTGCTCTTCACTCATAAGATCGGTGTTATTAAAATAGTTTTGTGCTACATATTCATAAGCCATATCGCTAATTTCAATCCCTAGCAAATCCTTGCAAGCCTTTAAATAAAGTAAACCTATTTCTAAATCATCAGGATTCTCTATACCTGAGTTCCTCAATCTTGCTATAGCATCTTGCATTATTTTTTGAGTAATATAATTAAATGCTGTTAATTTCTTTTGGTTTTCAAATATCGTACCAATTTTATTAGAATCATGATCAAACTTATCCGCAATTTGCATACGCAAAAAACCATAATTAATACGGTCTTGACAATTACCAACACTTTCATTGGCTATGTCTTCACATATTACACGCATATTATAGTTTCCATCCATATGTTGGATAATATCTGATAATTTTTTGTAAGCAACACTTTTAGATTCATTACTACCACTAGATATATCTTTAATTTGATATATTCTACTAAGAAATATTGTAAATCCTTTTAGATTTGGTAATGTATTCCAATCTTGTATTAATTTGAGTTCTATGTTAGATTCATCGAAAATATTCTTTATGGTTTGAGTTAAATTAATAGTTTTCATTTCATCTAATCCATTACTCCAATTCAAATTAAGTGAATCCGCAACAGGTATTTCAAAATTAGAATCAGAATCATCATGAGCTGCTTCTATATAAAGAGTACCTCCATTTATAGCATTTATGTTTCCACCATTATAGCTTGCTACACTCACGCCATGCCCATCTGCTGTCGCTCTAGAATTTTCACCATTAGCATCTACCCATACTGATATTGGTTGACCATTATTAACAGACCCATGACCAGTTACAACAGCACCGTTGGTAGCAGTTAGGTCTGATCTTGATTCATTTAAATATGCGTGCCCTATTGAACCAACTCCATCTGCAATTCCATAACCACCTCTAACAAATATAGCAGCACCATTTTCAGCTTTACCATGGCCTCGATTTGTAAGAGAAGCCATTGCATTTGGACCATAAGCTATAATAGTTGTATCGAAATCACCAGAGGAAATATGTCCATTGTGTACAATAATTTCACCGCTTCCATTAGCTTCTGCGTCTATAAGCTTAATATTTGGCTGTATGATCAATTCGTTATTTCCACTTAATGTAAATATTACTTTCTGGAATGTTATTGTTCCTAATGACTCTTGTTGATCTTTAGTCATATTTAATAATATATCGCCAATAAGTTGCCCTATTCCCTCACTAGTAATATCTACATTATTATTTTCTAATGTTTCTTGTAATTTTTGTAAAGCATTTCTAAATTTTGTGGAATAGTTAGCTATAAACATTGGACTAGGTAAACATTCAACTAATTTAGTTGCATCTTTTTTGCACGCTCCAATGGATGATTGTTGTATCATGATATTTGGGCTAGATTGAATTCGTCCTCTAACGTATCCTAAATTGTTTATCATTGTATAACTGCCTTATAATTATGATATTTAATGCATATTTATAACAGCTCTAAGATGTAATAAACAATATGTAAATGGAATATTTAAAGAAAATTTTGGAATAAATTAAAATTTTTTATTTTGAGATTAGTTTTTGCCTTATATATTCTTTTAATCACCTACTAATAAAAGTAGCCAGAAAAATATTAACCGTAAAATTTAAATCAGTTATATAACAATTAATGTAATATATAAAGGAGCTAAAAAGCTCCTTTATATATTACATTAATTGTAAATGAATTTATTGACTCGCATGATTCCGAAGTAGTTCAAGTACCATCTTAAATGGTCGTCCTGTACCACCAGCCTTACTCCAAGCTGTACCAGCATTATCAATATGAGCCCATTTATAATCAACAAACTCTTCTAAGAAACATGCAGCAGTTGAACTACCAGCTAATCCAGGAGCACCTATATTTTGTAAGTCAGCATATTTACCTTTGATACTTGCACGGTATTCATCAAATAAAGGAAGTCTCCATACTTTATCATCAGTATTATTTGATGCTTTTTCAATATTATTACAAAGTTCATCATCATTAGAGAAAATACCACTTGCAGCATTCCCAAGAGCTACTAAACAAGCACCTGTTAGAGTTGCTATATCAATTACCCACTCAGGGTTATATTTTTTTGCATAATGAAGAGCATCACATAAAATAAGGCGACCTTCTGCATCTGTATTTAAAATCTCAATTGTTTTTCCAGACATACTCGTTATTACATCACCTGGTTTTAACGCAGATCCAGATGGCATATTTTCACAAGAAGCAACTAGAACTACTAAATTAATCGGCAAATTTAGGCGTGCAACTGCATTGAATACGCCTAGCACCGTTGCGGCACCACACATATCAAACTTCATTTCATCCATACCTAAGCTTGGCTTAATAGAAATACCACCAGAATCAAAGGTAATACCCTTACCTACTAATACTACAGGTTTTTCCGATTTTTTAGCACCTTTATATTCTAATATAATAAAGCGAGGTTCTTCAACTGAGCCTTTAGCAACACCTAAGAATGAATTCATGCCTAATTTTTGAATATCTTTTTTACCTAAAATTTGTGCACTTACTTTATCATTAATTTCAACAAAAGTTTCAGCAACATCAGCAAGATAAGTTGGCGTGGCTACATTTGCAGGATTATTAGCTAAATCTCTAACAGTAAATAAACCATTTACAATTGATACAACATTAGTCAATACATCATCAATCTTTTTATCTGTAAGAATATTAATTTTTTCTAATTTAAGCTCTGTTTTTTCAGCTTTAAAATCATCAAAATAATATAATCCATTTACAAAATCTACCATAAATTTTTCTAGTGTTTGATTATAATCAAAACCAAGTTTTTCAGAAATGCTTTCATCAATAGAAATATTAATTCCTTTTATCTTTTTACCAATAAAATACTTAGCCAAACTATCAGCCGTTTTTAACCACGAAGATAAATTAAATTTATTTGCTTTACCAAGACTTACTAAAATATTTTCATTATGAACAAATACGCTACCAGCGCTGCTTAAATCATCAACCAAATAATTAGCTTTATTTGCAGTAATTTCACTATATTTGCCATCTATTTCTTCAGCAAAAACCAAATGTATATTAAAACCACTTATTTGACTTGAAGAACTACTAAAAAACAACTTTGAATTTCTAAATTTAAATTTCATGCAAGCAATCCTCCATGCTATTACAGGTTTATGATAAAATACCTCAAAATTTACGTAATTCTATCATTATAAATAATTTAAATGCTAATAAAAAATGCTTTTTACAAAGAACTTGTCGGTAATGCAGTCAAAATTCTAACTGTTTTAGTTGTAATTTTACCTGTTACCGAACTGTTTAAACTACTCGAACAAGCTACGTCTGGAAATATACCCACAGTAACTATCTTTACTCTTATGTTATACGGTACATTAGCTAGTTTCCCTATGATATTGAACATAGCTAGTTTCTTAGCTATTGTTATCACTATGAATCGTTACTCCAAAGATCATGAATTAGCTGTGTGGCTAGCTAGTGGCGTTTCATCTTTTTATTGGTTACGCCAAACAGCAATATTTCTAGTTCCAATTATGATAACCTGCGGAGTATGTTCTTTATATATAACTCCATGGGCTGTTTATAAATCTGAACAATATGCTAAGTATTTAACTAAACAAAATGCCAATATGGGACTTACCCCTGGTCAATTTAATGAATCTCCAGATGGAAAAGAAGTCTATTATATTGAAAAATATTCATTAAGCCAGGGATACGCAAAAAACGTTTTTCTACAATACACTGATGAAAGTAACATTGTATATAATATTACAGCAAAAGAAGGTAATGTACACAATGACAATGGTATGATGAGTATGACGCTATTTAATGGAAATCGTTATCAAATTAGTAACTTTGATAAAGGTAATATCATAAATCTTCATTTTAATACAATGTCTGCAACGCTAAAACAAACATATGATCCAGATCGTGATAAAGTTGGACTTGGAGATCGTTCAATGCCAACTCCTCAATTAATCTCATTATATGAAACATCTTCATCATTAAGAGGTGCATTATCTCGACGTATTTCTGTATTTATTATGACATTTATTATGGGATTAATAGCCGTACCATTAAGTATGCAAACGTCTCGTGTTCAAGGTAGTCTTGTTTTTATCTTGCCACCACTAATATATGGTATATACCAAAATATAGTAATGTCTGTAGAATCAAAAATCAATGATGGAACTTTAAACTCTATTTTATATGTATTTCCAGTACATATTGCTTTACTAGCTTTTGCAATTGGTATGACATATATAAAAAGTAAACCGAATGGTTATTTTAGATCTAAAAACAAATGAAATTAATTTATCGCTATATTATAAGAAAATGCTTCCTAAATACAGTTATGCTATTATTTGCATTTGCTATGATTTATACCGTAGTCCAAGCAATTCAAGAGTTAAACTCTGTTGGTAAAGGTGCTTATGATACCTTATCTATGTTTATTTACCTAGGAGCATTATTACCTAGCTATATATATTTATTAATTCCTTTATCTGTACTAATTGGCGTAATGACAACCATGCTCGGATTAGTAAAAAACTCAGAGTACGCAATTATTCGTACATCGGGTATATCACTAAAAGAAATTATAAAAATATTGGGTTTATTTGGTTGTATATTTGCCGTAATTACATTTTTACTTGGTGAAGTAATAGCACCACAAGCAAGTGAATTTGCAAAAATATATAAGTTAAATAAAACAGAGCAGAGCTACTCTATGAAATTATCATCAGGATTATGGAGTAAAGATGGTGCTAACAGAATTATCAACGTGAATAATGTAAAGCAAAATGATA
>JAQUVM010000075.1 GCA_028693355.1 Burkholderiales bacterium | reverse complement strand
CACTTCAGTTTTTCCGCTGCCTGTAATTCCATAGAGTAATCCAACATGAAATTGTTGCCAGTAATTTTGCCAAGTATTGATAATTAGTTGTTGTTCATCATTAAGCACGAGTTCATTTTGGGTTATGTACCTATTTGGGGCGTCTACTTGCTGAATTAGACTTTTTTCTAGCCATTTATCTATAATCGGTTTTGGATTTTTTTTAAATATTGTTCGTAATTGTTGAGTATTTAGTGCTTCTTTAACAAGAGCTTCATATACATTTTGTATGGCTTGACTTGATGAAACTTTTTGTTGAATATTTGCTTTATAATATATTTTGGGTCCAATATTAATTATTGGAGTATCTATTTTTTTGATTAAAGCGGGTAATCCACAAAATAATGTTTCACCAAATGGGTGATGATAATAAAGGCTCGCAAAGCTTGCTAGTTTAATAGTATTAGTATCTAAAATATAGTCATCATATTTTATAATTAATGCAGTTTTTTCGATAGGGTATTCATGAAAATTTTCTTGCGCAATTATAGAGGTTATAAATCCTATATGGCGTTTATTATGAAAATCAACAATTACGCGTTGCCCTATTTGTAGCTTATCAGTGTATTTGTAACTGTAGTTTTTTCTTAAGGGAATATCAAGAGCAATTTGATAAACATACATTTTGATAGTCCACAATTATTGGTAGATTAGTTGGTTGATATTTTTTTGTCATAATAGAAGGATTTATATAGATAGTACCATCTTTTTTTATCGTGCCATATGATTCATGAATATGCCCACAAATTACTAATTTAGGTTTAACCTTAGCAATTGCCAATGCTAAATACTCACAACCAACATTTCTGCCTTCTTCAATGAGATCTAAAGTTCCTAATGGTGGACTATGGTTAATTAATATATCGCATTTTGGTACTGTTTTATAAAGCTCTTCGCGTCTTTTCTCATCCCACATAAAACCAAAACTACGATAAGGTGGACTAACAGGAGAACCCCATATTTTGATGCCTTCTATCTCAATTAAAGTATTTTCTAAGTAGATGATATTTTTTGGGATATGGATTTGATCTTTCGAATGTTCTAAAGAGCCATCATGATTGCCACCAATAAATATTTTATATTTATAATTTAATTTGCTATACCAATTAATAAAATCTTGAATCTCTTCAACACTTCCATGACGAACTAAGTCACCAGCATGGATAATCATATCGGCATCAGGTAAAATATCATTGAGTATATGATATTGGCTATGAGTATCAGAAATGCAAACTATTTTCATTAGTCTAATAAAGGTAAAACATATTTATAACAATTAATTATATGATACCCTGTTGTAGATTTTACTTTTTCTTGTTGTGGTAGTAAGTCATTGTTTAAGTATTCAAATGGCAGGTTTTGTTTCGAAAAGAAATATTTAACTAGTAATTTAGTTGTCGAAACTACTTTTTCTTTGTTAGATATCATAGCATAATATCTAAGTCTTTCAAGAGTTGGCCAAATACGAATGTTAGTATCAATATTATCTTTTTTAGATAATTCAGCAACTACAAACTCTTGGTGAGTTATGCCTAGATTTTCTGCATTAACTGCAATTATATTTTCATTAATATTACTTATAAACATATTTTTCTGTTTGGCTTCCAATATTAGAGAAGCCCATTCAAAACTATGTCCTGGTTCATAAATTTTCTGATTACTATTCTCACGAATTAAATGATTATCATTGTCGTATATCTCGGTCAGCAAATTATTACCAAGTTGTTGTAAATCATTCTTATAGGCTTCATTAGCGCTAGTAGCTTCAATTAATGCTTCAAATAAATGCATTAAAGCATTTTGATTAATACCTGTTTCAAGGTTAGTTAATTTATCAAACTTACACTTATGATTATAGAAATTAGTAAAGATAATTTCTATTACTCGATTTATATGAGTTAATAATTCTGAATCTTTTGTTAGTAAATATAACTTAGAATATGCGGTTATTATAAATGCGTATTCATAGAGCATTTTATCTTTGCTTGTACTTTGATTTGGTTTATCTGTTGGATATTGTGTCCATATTTTAAGTTTTGGATTATAGTACGTAGCTTGAATTTTTTTATATAATTTAGTTGCTAAAGTTATATATTTTTCATTATTAGTAATAGTTGCATAATCAATTAAAAAAAATATTCCTCGCGTTTGGCAAAGTAAACGCGTGTCTGTAATTATAGATGCTTCTTTATCACTAATAAATTCACCACAATAGCCAAAATGTTCCAATTGTGTAACAAGTATCTCCTTATAAGCTTCTAATTGTGATAATAATAGAGTTTTCATTTATTTGCTTTCAACGGATTGTAACTCATAGATTCTATAGAGTGGAGTTCGGCTAATCCAGTCATTAAAATTTAATTTAAATAACCAACTAGGGCAGTCTGAAAAAATTAACTTACCATTAGGTTCACCGTATTTTAATGTTTCTTGACATGTTAAAGCTAGTACACAGTTTTCATTAGGTGCACAAACAGCTTCAGATGGAGATGCTATTTTTGATGTCCGTAAATTTGGCTGAGTATAAAATGTAAGCATATTACCATTTTGAGTTATATGATAAAAGACAGTAGGTTTTTTATAATCATACATTAATTTATTAATCCTAATTTGCATAGCAGATGGAAAGAACATCACTATAATAACAGCAAATAAATTTACTCGCCAGGCAACAGTATTTAATTTAGCTAATTTATTGGAAATTACAAAATTATATTTTTCCTTTAGTGCTTGTAATGAATCCAAAATTACGAATGGCATGAAACTCATTAATGGTGTCATAAATCTAGGTTCTTTATGTGAAATTATAAGGTGAACGAAGATAAACGGAACCATTATCCAGCTAATCGGATTTTTAGGTCTAACATAAATAAAATATAAACTAGCAATGATAAATAAAGGGCCGTATGGGATGAATGCCGCAATGGTTAGGTAGAAAAACCACGGGTCACTGCTAAATTCGGCTGCTTTCCCTTGAATGAGATTAGCTGCAAAATATCGCCAAGGCGTAATAACAAAATTACCATAAAATAAATAATCTAAATATAATCCAATGATGGCAGATATAAGAAGACCAATAACAGTAATTGTTAAGTATTTTATGGGGGTTTTCTGAATAATTAATAACCATAACAAAAACCCAAATATCATAAATCCGACTTGAAACCTTACTATAAAGCTAAACCCTAATAATATGCCAATCAGTAAATAAGAGAACATATTTTTTCTGAAATTAGGATTTATCGCTAAACAAAAAGCAATTAGAAATATTTTACCTGAAATATTTTCTGACGAAAAACGAATGCCATTAAATATAGCAAGCCAAGAAAATAAACTTAATAAAATGAACCACTTTTGCTTATTTTCCGTATGTAAATATGATTTAAATGTATTTATAAATAAACATATCGCATATAGAGATAATAGTCCAGAGAGTAATCTGGTAATAAAAGTAATCGTGAATGGATTTGTGCATTTTATGAAAGCAAGAGCTTTGTAAAGGTATACTACAAACCATGCTTGTATTGATGGTCTGATTTGTTCATAAAATTCCCATGTCAAATTATTAGTCGAGCGTAGTTGTAATTTATATGCTGCAAATTCAAGGATTTGATAATACTCATCTGGATGAAGGTGCCCTAAAGAGAAATATGCTGTAATTGTCGAAATAATTACAGCATAAATAATATAATTAATTTTTATTTGCAAGATATTACTTTTTAAATAGTTTTTTCATTTTTTTCTTGATGAAATTTTGTTTTAAGCCTGATAAATAATCCACGAATACTTTACCATCTAGGTGATCATTTTCATGCTGGATACATATGGCTTTGAGTCCGTCGCAAGTTATCGTATGCAAGTTTCCTTTCTCATCATGATACTGAAGTGTTATTTTTTCTGCTCTTGTAACAGTTTCAAATACACCTGGTACAGATAAACATCCCTCTTCACCTTTTATTTCACCAATTTTATCACTAATTATAGGGTTGATATAAACTGTGAACATAGAAGCTTCATTTTCTTTTGCTAAATCAGTTACAAAAATTCTTTTTTGCACATTTACTTGTGTCGCAGCAAGGCCTATACCATTACTTTCATACATCGTTTCTTTCATGTTTTCGATAAACTGACGCAATTCATCGTTAAATTCTGTAACAGGTTTTGCCCTTTGATGTAATCTTTCGTCTGGATAATGCAATATTTCCAATAATGCCATAATTTAAAAAATCCTAACAAATTTCATTTATTATAATTATAATAGCATATTCAGAATAAATATTCCAATAAGAAACTATAGTTAATGATAAAAAATGTTCGGACAAAGCTATTAATCTTAGCTGCCCATTCATATGCCATGGCTGATGAGGTTAAGCAATTTCAATATTCAACTGAGTCAGAGAAAATAACAATTAATAGTGCTAAAAAATTAAACCCAAGGATTAAATATTCTACTTTTCAAGCAATGGATAATAAATCTGTATGGGAGCTGCAATTACCAAACTATACTGTTTTATCCCCAGATATCTATAATTCTTTACCCATAGTTGTTGGTGGCAGCAATAAGAATCAGGTAGGTTTTTCTCTAGGCGATACTGTTTATATAAAAAATTATGATGTTAATTCAAGCTCTCAATTAGTTTTTATTCGCAAATTTAGAGACTTAATAGATCCAGCCACTAAAGAAAACTTAGGAATTGAGTATTCGGTAAATGCGAGTGGTTTGGTTAACGATGTTACAAGTAATTTAGCAAGTGTTGAGTTATTTGGAGCAAATAATCTGGTTTCTGTTGATGATAGGGCTATGACTTCAAATAATTTGTCATTTATAAAAATTGTGGCCTATTATTCTGATATTTTTATTAGTGGAAAAATAATTGCTAGCTATGATTCAATTAGTTCGACTGCGATGATGAGTTCAGTTGTAATTAATAAAGGTATTCGAGATGGAGTTAAAGCTGGGGCTTTATTTGATATTGTTGATAATAGTTTATTAAAAGATCATACATCTACTAAGAGTAATCCACAGTATTTAATTTTACCGGAGCAAACTATTGGTGAAATTTTAATTTATTCAGCTTATGAAAAAGTATCGTTTGGTTTAATCATCAAATCAAATAGAGAAATTCCATTATATGCAGAAGTTAAGAGTAAAAAAGATGAATAAGAAAATTAATTATTATTGGTTAAAGTTATACTTTACTTATGGTGTCGGAGTTGTCAATTTTTTGAAGTTATTGCAGCATTTTGGTAGTCCAGAAAATGTATTTAATCAAGATATAAATATTTTAGCAAAAGTTGTTGGAAAACCATTAGCCAATGCGATACTTAGTAGTAATAATGAATTAGAGATAGAAAAAACATTTGCGTGGTTAGAGTCTTCTCCACTGACTCGTCATATTATTACATTAGAAGATAGCAGATACCCAATAGAGTTAGCGCAAATTGCTAATCCTCCGGTGTTATTCTTCGCTGAAGGGGATATAGAATTATTAAAAAATAATAAAATTGCAATAGTTGGAACACGGCATCCCACTAATTATGGTATCGATAACGCTAATAATTTTGCCGAAATTTTAGCTAGGAATAATTTTACAATTGTAAGCGGATTAGCGGCTGGTATTGACCGTTATGCGCATGAAGGAGCTTTAAGTGCAAAGAGTAATTGTCGAACTATTGCTGTTATTGGAACTGGTTTAGATATAATGTATCCCGCATCAAATAAGATGTTGTATCAAAAAATTCGAGAAAGCGGACTTATTATTTCTGAGTTTTCTCTTGGAACTCCACCCACGACAAGTAATTTTCCTAGGCGTAATCGTATAATTGTTGGCTTAAGTAAAGCATGTTTGGTAGTTGAGTCGGCTATTGATGGCGGCTCTATGATTAGCGCAAATTTTGCATTAGAGTCTGGACGTGAAGTATTGGCAATACCTGGGTCTGTACATAACCCAATGGCTCGAGGTTGTCATAAATTAATTAAAATGGGTGCAAAACTTTGTGAAACAGCTAATGATATTCTTGATGAAATAAAATATACTTATACTGAAGAGACAAGAAATATTGTAAATGACGAAGATATTGACCCAATTCTTTTAAAAATGGGTTATGATGAGGTCAGTATTGATATAATTTGTCAGGGCTTAAATATTGATTTTGCTGAGTTATGTGCCAAATTATTAGAGCTAGAATTAGACGGTAAGATTATAAATTGTGGAAATGGCCGTTACCAAAGAGTATTTAATAGGTAAAAAAATGATAGAAATTTTGCAATTTTTGTTTGCAACTGATAGAGATGGGTTATTATATAATAATCAAGATAATCTAGTCAGAGAGTTGATTAATGAATATAACTTTCAGGAAGCTGAAATAAAACAGGCTTTAGCATGGTTTGAACCAATTATGTATGAGAAAAGTAATTTGCAATTGGCTGCAAGTAGTATAAGAAGTTTTAGCAATTGGGAAGAAGAGTGTTTACCTAAAAAAATTATTAATCAAATTTTTGAATGGGAAAATACTCATGCTATTGATGTAGTCGAAAGAGAGATTCTTTTTGATAGATTAGGTGAGTTATGCCTTGACTGGCAACTTCCTCAGGATGAGTTACAAGAAATTCTTGAGGGTTTAATTTATCATATTCAAAATTATAAACAACATACATTAGAATTTGATGTGCCTAAAAGTCCTTTTTATTGGGCTCCAAGTAGCTATATTCATTAAAAATTAGGGTAAACTATGTCAAAAAAATTATTGATTGTCGAATCTCCTGCAAAAGCTAAGACCATCAGCAAGTATTTAAATAACGAATTCACCGTTTTAGCATCTTTTGGTCATGTGCGTGATCTACCAAAGAAAAATGGCTCTATTGATGTAAAAGATGACTTTAAGCCAAAGTATCAATTAATTGCAAAAAATAAAAAGCATGTAGATGATATTATTTCAGCTGCAAAAAATAGCGACTCTATATATCTAGCAAGTGATCAAGACCGAGAGGGAGAGGCTATTGCATGGCATATAGAAGAGATTTTAAGAGAAAATAAATTATTAGATAATCGTACACTATGCCGCGTTACATTTAATGAAATTACAAAACCTGCTATTATTGATGCGGTAAATAATCCTCGTGATATTGATTTTAATCTAGTGGATGCACAGCAAGCTAGGCTAACGTTAGATTATTTGATCGGTTTTAATGTTTCTCCTTTGTTGTGGCGGAAGATTAAACCAGGTTTATCTGCTGGCCGGGTACAATCTCCAGCTTTGCGTTTGATCTGTGAGAGAGAAGATGAGATTCGTCAGTTTGTACCAGAAGATTATTTTGGAGTGCATTTACATAGCCATAAAGATCGTACTAAATTTACTTCTCGTTTGGTTGAAATTGATGGAAAAAAACTTGAAGTTAAGTCCATTAAGACAAAAGATGAGGCAAGTGCAATCCATAAATCATTAGCTGGTAACAAGTCAGCTACGATTAGCAAAATAACTAAAAAACAAAAGAAAAAAAATCCAACAGCACCATTTATTACTTCATCATTACAAATAGAGGCTTCGAGACAACTAGGTTTTACAACAGATAGAACAATGCGAGTTGCTCAAGGTTTATATGAGGGGATTGAATTAAATAAAGAGACAGTTGGTTTAATTACTTATATGCGTACAGACTCTGTACAATTATCAAGTATAGCGATTGAAGAAATTCGTGAGTATATAACAAGTAATTTTGAGAAAGAGTATCTACCTGCAAAAGCTAATGTATATACTAGTAAATCAAAAAATGCTCAAGAGGCTCATGAAGCAATTCGTCCTACGTCTATTAATCGCACGCCTGAGAGTATTAAAAATTATTTATCGGCAGATCAGTATAAGGTATATGAATTAATTTGGCGTCGAACATTGGCAAGTCAAGTAAGTCCTGCAATTTTAGATACAACAGCAATTGATATTAAGCTTGGCGCTGGAGTGTTTCGTGCAAATGGTGTTATGGTAAATTTTGATGGTTTCATGAGAGTTTATCGTGAGATTATTGAGGATACACCGGATGACAGTGAAGAGGCTAGATTACCAGCATTAACAGAAGGCGAAGAGATTCCTGTTGATAATATTGAGATATCAGAACATCAAACAGAGCCAAAGCCTCGATTTACGGAAGCCTCATTAGTTA
The DNA here is from genome assembly GCA_028693355.1 of Burkholderiales bacterium. Taxonomy (GTDB): domain Bacteria; phylum Pseudomonadota; class Gammaproteobacteria; order Burkholderiales; family UBA11063; genus Aquella. The sequence goes on along the minus strand of JAQUVM010000075.1, from coordinate 1,141 downwards.
AATCTTTAGAGGAATTAGGGATTGGAAGACCATCAACTTATGCATCAATTATTGCTACGTTAAAGAAGCGTGAATATGTAATGATGGATAAAAAGCGTTTTGTCCCAACCGATATAGGTATGGTGGTTAGTCAGTTTTTAACAGCTCACCTTACTAAATATGTGGATTTAAAATTTACGGCTAATCTAGAAGATACATTAGATAATATAGCAATAGGTAATCAAAAGAAATTACCAATTCTGCATAATTTTTGGGATGAGTTATCTCATACCGTACAAGAAAAGCAAAATATTTCTAAAATGGAATTAACTAGCACGCAGTTAGATGAAGATTGTCCAAAATGTGGCAAACATCTTATTTCTAGATTTGGTAAGTATGGTCGCTTTATAGGGTGTTCTGGTTATCCAGACTGTGACTATATGCGTAAAGTTGATAAAGATGGTAATAGTGAAGAAGTTGCTCCTCCTGAAGTAGTGCCTGATCGTGTTTGCCCTAAAGATGAGGGACAGTTAGTAATTCGCAATGGAAAGTATGGTAAATTTATATCATGCGCTAATTATCCTAAATGCAAGCATATTGAAAATATGGATACTCCAGAAACAGAAAATGCAATAACCTGTCCTGAATGTAATAAAGGAAAAGTGGTTGCTAAAAAGGGTCGATTTGGAATATTTTATTCTTGTAATAACTATCCAGATTGTAAGACTATATTTAAGTATGAACCTGTTGATACTTCTTGTCCTTCATGTGGATATAAGCTAATGATGACTCATACTACTAAAACAAAAGGTACGCAACATATTTGTCCTAAGTGTAAACATACTGTATCTGTATAGCTTAAATTACTATATATAGATATTACTTATAGTATTAAATGGTGAAGTTTTTATAACTTCACCATTTTTATTTGAATGGTAGTAATAATTATTTATTCATTAATATACTGATTTGTAAACGTATATGGCGTTATTGCTATAGGTTGATATGATTATTTAGTACTTTTTTCATAAAATGGTTTGACATATTGGTGAATGTTATGAGAGAATATCGTTCTGCCGCTGAGAGGTGGGTAGCTAGAAAAGCTAAACAGAACAGATCTTTAACAAGAAAAAACAATCAATAAATGTGAGGCATCCAGCGA
>JAQUVM010000011.1 GCA_028693355.1 Burkholderiales bacterium | reverse complement strand
ATAATGTACCACCTTCAGTAATCCTACAGGCACCTATAAGCGGTGATATTTATTTGGAGCGAGCACCGTCTAGTTTGAAATTAAAAAACTTACAAGAACAAAATAATGCTTATTATTTGCAAGTAGCAAGTGATAGTAATATTTCTTCAATTACTTCAACTTCAGATGCATGGAGTGCTAACGCATATACTCAATGTGATAAAGAATCTTATAAGTGTATTGCAGTTTCAATTGATGAAACAAAAATTCATGAGTATAAAAATTTAAGTACGGTATTAGTGGTTAAGTATGCAAATGGTAACCAAACACAATTACCATTAACGGCAAATATAGTATCTTCTGGAAGTGGCATGTATATGTCATTACCACAAACTATTGTTCCAAATCAAGATGGTCTTGCTTACGGGGTTATGACGGTTTTTAATAGCGGAAATACAGCGGAAAGTATTGGCGAAGTCGCTACAGGTGTTCATGAGAATGCGACTTTTGAATTTGCGCCAAATTGTGATGGAAACTATGGAAATATTGTTGAATCGCACTCAACATGTTCATTGAGCTTTGTATATAAGGCTACACAAAAAGATGTAGCAATTCCAAATATTGCAGTTCAGGTGCCTATGACTCCAGTGGGAAGCAGTACGCCAGTATTGCGTGAGTTAAATACTTCATCAGTTATACCTATGACTGTAGAGAGTCCTAATGCGGTAATTTCTTATAGTGGTAATGGTGTGTCATTGTCATCATCAAATACGTCAACTTTTACTATACAAAATATCGGTAATGGTCCATTATCAGGGGTAACGGTAGAAGGCTTACCAAATGGAGTTAATTCTAGCAATACATGTTCTGATATTAAATCAAACGCAACATGTAGTATTACTCTTAGTAAAACTGGAAGCGTTGTTTTTTCTAGCGTTGTATTAAAAGTCAAAGCAACAGGTTCTAATGAGTTGTCAGTGCCTTTATTTGGAAAAGATTTATCAGTTTCTCCGTTATCATTAGATTTTGGGACAAGTTATGCTGGTACTTCAATAAATAAAGTTATAACAGTATCTAATACTAGTGCTACTCAGGCAATTAGTGGTTTAACTATTGGTAGCATTGCAAATCCTAGTTATGTTAAATCTTCTACATGTGCTTCAACTTTAGGAGCATTAAATTCTTGCCAAGTAACTATAAATTATGTTGCACCAAATGCAAGTGGTGTTCAAAATTCTTCATTAGTTGTTAGTGATAGTGCTGAAAATATTACAGTTAATTTTTCTGCTATGTCTCTTTATTCTGTATGGTCAAATATAATTACAGGATCTGGTACAGGATATACTGACTACAATATGGATTTAAATAATCCAACTGTGATTTCAGCTATAGGAACTTATGGTTCTGGTAATGAAATTATGTTTGGTAATGTTAACTATGGTAATGATTCAGCCGGTAGACATGTTTGGGCATATAATAGTAGTAGTCAGTTTAGTAAATACTCTTACTGTTCTTATTGTGCAACTCCTAGTGTACCTACAGCAATTTCTTATGCTGATAGCAATATTACATTAGTTGGTTCTTGGAATGGAACTCTGTGGAGCTGTACTAATGGCAACTCTACTTGTGCTGAAAAAACACCTATGAGCCCTAATAAAGAGTTTGGTGTAACTAGTATTGTACCTTTGGATTCGACACATGCAATTGTTGCTTGGGCAAAACCTGCAGCACAAGCTAATTTAGGAACACCTGGTCAGTTATTATATTGGAATGGTAGTTCTATAGAATCTATTGCTGGTATTGAGTATGGTGTAGGTAAGATGACATCTGATGCTGATAAAATTTATGCACCAATTTATTCTAATGCATTTAGTGTAGTAGCTATTGATAAAATTAACCCTAATACTATAGCAGTTACTAATAATGTAAATAGCTTAGAGTCTGGTGAGTATTTTACTGTTTTATACCAAAATAATGGCGTATTATATGCGGGCACTAATTTTAGTAATATGTATAAAACTACATTACCATTAGTATCTGGGTCTTTATGGACTAAGCTAAATAATAGTTGCTTATCTGGTGATTGTAATGAAAAAGAAATGCCTACAATGATAACAGGAATAATTGCTTATAATAATAATTTATATGTCTCTTTAGCAAATCCTTTTGAGTTATCTGATTACGGTGTTTTATATAAATATTATATTAATAATAATGTATTTGTTCGTGATGGTGGTTATACAGATACATTTGGTGTTACAGGTATGACAATTACTAATAATGGTAAGTTATACGTAAGTAGCGCAAGTGGTAGTATTTATGCATTATAATAAAAATATTTAATATTTATTTGTAAAGTGGCATCGGTGTAAACCTATGCCATTTTTATATATTATTGTATTGGATATTGCTTCATATTATACTGTGATACAACTGTTTTTTATTTTCATTATAAATTATATTATTTTTTTAAATAATATGTTGTAAATTCATCTTATAATTGAGTATTAAATTTTTAAAGGTTCTTTATATATGTTACGTAAGTTGATCCGCGCAATTATTCCATCAAGAAGTGATTTATTTTTTAATCTATTTGTGGAGGGAGCAGAAAACGTACATCAAACCGCAACTGTCTTTGCAAATATTATTAATGCTCAAGATAAAGCAGCAGAAAACAACTTATCATTAGAACTTCGTCAATTAAAACAAAAAGCCTTGGAAATTAATAAAAGAGCGATGGTTGAATTAAATAATCAATTTATCACACCAATTGATCGCGGTGATATTCAGGAATTATCAGTCTTATTGTTCAAATTAACTAAGCGTATCGTAAAAACAAATAGTAAATTACAGATTTATGGTATTGATATCCGTGCGGATGATTGTTTAATAGGCAGTGCTACAACTTTACAAAATATTACTAAAGTATTAGTTGATATTATGCATGCATTAAAAGATGGTAATTATCAAAGAATTAGTAAAGATGATCAACGTACTGATGAATTTGATGAAAATGGAATTGAAGATTTACGTCGTGCAATGAAAGAAATGTATTCTGGTAATTACGATACAATGACAATCTTAAAATTAAAAGAAATTTATAAGAGCATTGAAAGTGCAATTGATACAAGTGCTTCAATTGCGGATTTAGTTATGCAGATTTCTGTTAAGGACATGTAATAATGGAAATGTCATCAATATTTCTAATCGGGCTCATTGTTGTTGCCTTAGCATTTGAATTTATCAATGGATTTCATGATACTGCAAATGTAGTTGCAACGCCAATTGCTACTCGTGCCTTATCACCATATCAAGCAATTATAATTGCTGCTATTTTTAATTTTATTGGGGCATATTTTAGTACTGGGGTAGCAAAAACTATTACGAGTGGACTATTTGATGCACATTTTGTAACACATCTTTTATTAGCATCAGCTTTAATTGCTGCAATTGGTTGGAATTTAATTACTTGGTGGTTAGGTATTCCATCTAGTTCTTCTCACGCGTTAATCGGTGCATTAATTGGTGGGGTAATTACAAGTAATGGAGGCATATCTGCTATAAAGTGGTCTGGAATAGGGCAAAAAGTAATTTTACCTATGCTATTGTCACCACTTATTGCATTTTTTGTTTCATTAACAATTATGGTAATAGTTACGTTATTATTAGGTAAAAGTAAATCTCCTCGTAAAACAAATAATTTTGTGCGTGAGTTACAAGTATTATCTGCAAGTTTATTAGCATTTAGTCATGGGTCAAATGATGCACAAAAAACTATGGCAGTGATTACTCTAGCATTATTTAGTTTTGGCTTAGTTAATACTGCAGATGTAATACCTCATTGGGTAATTATTGTTTGTGCCATTGCTATGGCATGTGGAACATTAGCTGGTGGGATGAAAATTATTAAAACATTAAGTAGTAGATTAGCAAAATTAAAGCCTACTAATGGTTTCTCTGCCGAATTAAGCTCTGGAGCTTTGATTTTAGCGGCATCGCATTTTGGCTTACCTGTAAGTACGACTCAGGCTGCATCTGGTTCAATTATGGGTGCTGGTTATATGAATAGTGGAATAAATTGGATAGTAGTTAGGTCAATGGTTACAGCATGGTTTTTAACATTGCCAATTACAGCACTCCTATCTGCTGGCGTGTATGAAGTATTGCTTCAAGTATCTCATCTGTAATAGCTTTGTGATCAAATAAAAAAAGTTAGATAATATATCTAGCTTTTTTTATTTGAAATTTGTGATAAATTTTTATTAATATAGCTAATCTTATTTATAAGTTATTTAAATATAAATTTAGTAGCAATGTGGGGTTCTAAAGGTATTATAATAAGCTTATTAGCAATTTATAACGGCAGATATCGCGGGTATTTAGATGGTCGTACAATTTTAATGGGCTTCATTGTTTGTCAAAGATACTAATTTGATTTGAAATTAGCCATATATATCTGTATTTGTAAATGTCATTGGTATTATTTAATTTATTAAAAGGATATCTATTATGAATCACAAAGAAAAAGTTAAAACATTTTTGGAGCTTTCAAGCTCAGCTACTAATCCAAAATCTATAAGAGCTATAGCAGAATCTATTGGTATAACTGAAGAAGAAGCTGGCTTAGCTATAAACTGGTTAAAAAAGAATGAAGATGTTATTAAAGTGTCTGAGAGCGGTTCGTCAGAAGGCTTGCAGTATTATATATAATATAAAATATGGGTTTACCTAATAAATTGACATTAAATATTATTAGGATAACCCATAGCATTTAAATACTTTAAAAATTATTTCAGAAGATAGTTATAATAATTTTTCTTTATTACTATTAGCTTTTCGCCAAACTATATATCCATATATACTATTATATAAATATGCACACCACATAATTAATATAGTAATATGCCCACCATCAATCATAAAATTACGGTACCATAGAGTAATTGTTAATATGTTTACTATTATCCAAAGTATCCACTGTTCAATATAGCGACGTACCATAAGTGCTTGTGCAACTATGCTTAATACTACTGCAAAACCATCTAAATGAGCTTGTTTACTGCCAATTTCGTGTAAAAATAATCCATATAAAATACTAACAATGATAACAGTTAAAACAACATATAACCAACCTTTTGTTGTTAATGACTTAACTTCAATCTTGCTATGGTCACTATGTTCGCCTCTATTTTTTATCCATGCATAAAGCCCAATAAATTGAATTGGTACAAAGTATAATGCATTTAACATGCATTCTCCATATAGCCCTGCTTTATAAGCGGTATATGCATATAAACTAGTAGTTATCACGCCAAATAAATATGTCCAGATACTACCTTTCGCAACTAATAAAACACATAAGAGACCAGTTAATGAAATTATTAAATTAATTGGTGTATCATTGAACTGATAAAACATATAAATGCTTAATCCGCTAAATGTTACTAACCATGTTATTTCACTAAAGTTCCAACCACTCAAGAGTTTTTTCATAAGGTTTCCAAAATATAACAAATTTACTATTAAAATTAGATTAAAATTCGTAGTACATTTTTACTAAAGAATTTTTCGACTTGTTGATAAGTAAACCCATCATTTAAAAGTGCATCTTTTAGTTTTGGCATATCTCCAATATGCTTTATCTCATCTAATTGAGGCTGTTTACTATGAAATCCATCAAAATCATTGCCAATTGCAATTGTATTTTCACCCGCTAAGTTATATATATGGCGAACATGTCTAACCATATTATTTATTTTAATAATAGATTCATTATCATCTAAGAATGATGGGTAACAATTTACTCCAATTACACCGCCATTATTTGCAATTTGTGGAATTAGTTCATCAGTCAAATTTCGTCGATGACTACATAATGCACGAGCATTAGAGTGGCTTGCAATAATAGGCTTTTTGGCAATTGATAATATATCTCTAACGCCTTCATCAGATAAATGTGACACATCTACTAAGATATCTAAATTTTGCATCTCTTCCACCATGTCAAAGCCAAATTTTTTAAGCCCAATAGCTTGGTTAACAGCCGCAGGTACTGCAATATGGCTTTCGTAATTCCAAACAATAGTTATATATTTAACTCCCATTTGTTTGGCTATTACTAATTTATCTAGATTATCAATACACGCACCTTCTTCAATACATGTAAAAGCAGATATTTTGTTATTTTGATGAGCTTTATTCATTTCCTCTATATTACGTACAAATTGAATTTGTTCTGGATATTTATTTAATTCATTTTGTAAGGCGTTATATTGTTTAACAAATAAATCCCACGCTGTAATATTATATTTCTCACATGCTTTTAGGTTTAACCAACACACAAAAAATTGTGCTAGAGAATCAGCTTGTTTTAATTTATCTAAATCTATGTGAAGATTATTTTTATCAAGATTTAGAATTGGCTTCTCTAAAATAAATTCTTGCTCTACTTGCCAATTTGTATTGTCATAATACATTGCTGTAATAGTGTCGGCATGTAAGTCAATTAATTTCATATTAATTAATCCATTAGATTCATGATGAAGTCCCATTCATCTTTACTAACTGGTGTAATTGATAAACGATTTCCTCTTTGTAGTACACGCATGTTTTCTAATTCTGGATACTTACGAAGCTCTTGAATAGAAATAAATTTAGTTTTTCTCTCAAATTTTACATCAATACACCACCATAACGGTTTTTCTGGCGTTGATTTTGGTTCGTAATATTCACTATCTGGTAAAAATTGTAATGTTTCTGGATGAACCTCTGTCGCAATAGTTACAATTCCATATATGCCTGGTTCTTTACATGATGAATGCCAAAAAAGTGCTTTGTCGCCAATTTGCATCATATCTCGCATAAAATTACGTGCTTGGTAATTGCGAATTCCAAACCATTCTACCATTTGATTAGGCAATTCTATTACGTGATCAATACTTACTTCCCCAGGCTCTGATTTCATTAACCAATACTGCATTATCAAGCATCCTACTAATATATTAATAAGTATAGATTATATCTAAATTTCAGAAAATCTTTCAAAAAGTTCAAAGTAAACAGCTTATTTATTTGTATCATGTTCCATAAAAGAATCACTGCGTTTTAAGTTTGATTGTATCGGTATTATGTGTTTAGGATTGATAATTGCTATTGCAACATTTTGCAAATTATTTAATACTGATTATTATAAGGAAAGTTTTTATGGTGACTGGTTTATTCATTAAAATTCATAGTAAAACAATAGCTATACTTAAGTCGTTATTGTTATTTGCATTACCAATTGTAATCATTGCTTGCGGTGGAAGTTCATCCACTAATACTGTAAATCCATTATTAATTGGTAAAATTAATGGTCATGATGTATTAATAAGTGCTGCAAGCTATTCATTAAATGAATCTTCAATTGTATCAGGTATTGGTACGATTACTGTAACTGGGTTATCTGAAAATGAATCTATAATTACGCTAATTCCAGGCTCAGTTGTCGCACCAGGACGTAATCCTATACTAACTTTTAATTCTGGCATTTGTGTGGTAACATATAATAATCCATCTTGCTTAATAAACATTAATGGTAATAATGCAGCAGAGTCTATTTATTATATACCTGTTAGTTATTTTATAAATGGTGCAGATCCAGTTCCGCTGCCTATATTACTTGATAAGCCAATTCCTGTAATTATTGATAATACTATTGCAGCATCAAGAGCTGGTACAATATCATTGGCTGTTGCTAGTGATATGTTTATCAATAGTAAAACAATGATGACAGTAACTTTGAGCAATAGTGCTGGTGTTGAGTCTGCTGTTAATGTAGCATTGACATCAAATAATAAGGTGTCATTAAATGAATCTAGTTGTGGACTTACCACTCAAAATCCAACATGTAATGTTGAAGTTACAGCTTCAAGTCAATCAGGTATTGCAGATATAAATGCGTCAGCAATTAACTATGGAACAGTGACTACAACTTTATCAATAAAACCTATTATAGCTGGAACATTACAATTAACTGTTGGTAAACATGAGTTGTATCTTGGTGAATCTACAACCGGAACGCTTCGATTACTTAATAGTGATGGGGTAACGACTCCAGTAACTCTTACGATGATAAGCATAGAAGGCGATGGTAGAGTATCATTTAATGGACCATCTTGTCAGCTTACTAGTGCAAATCCAACTTGTAATTGGGAGTTAGTGGCTACGAAAGAAGGTCCTATAAGTATTATAATGTCTGCTGAAGACTACAATTCAACATCGCAAGATTTGCTTATACTTCCACAACCTAAGTATATTTTTGTGACAAATAACACTATTACTGGTGCTGTGGGTTCTACTGCTGAGATGGCAATTGTTGAAGCGAATAATATCTGTAATACTGATGGAAATAAACCAGATGGCGGTACTTATAACGCGTTATTAATTAATAGTGTGTATGGACCTGATATTACTCCTGCTACATGGGTAATTAAGCCACGTATTGCTTATAAGAATATTAATAATGAGATCGTGATTCCAATAACAAATGAAAATCTATTACCTGACAATCTTAGCAGTGCCGTAGATGTATCAAACCCAATAGATATGGATTTAAGAGCATGGACTGGGTTAGCTAATGGTGATTCGGATTGTTATGATTGGACAAGTAGTAATCCAAATTCAAATGGTATTACAGGTTCTCCGAGTGCTACCAATGGAACTTGGAATAATTCTGGCACTTCGTCATGTGGTGTACAACGTCACTTATACTGTGTTCAACAATAATTTGTATTGAAATTAGATATTGAATGGGAATTAGCATCAATTAAAGTTAATTGGTGCTAATTTTATATTTTTCATTACCTTAAATTATGGTTGAGATATAAATCTGGATATTCTTCTCTGGTTTTATGAATGCACTCGTTTATAAAGTCTATGAAAAGGTTGCTTGATAAATTTGTAATCTCATTTTTTCTGATAAGATGAAATGATATTTCTCCAAACGCTTCATTTTCCAAGATTTTTATAAGTTCGTGATTTAGTAACTCTTTTCTAAGAGTAAAGTCTGAACCAATGATTATAGCTTCATCAGTTTGTGCCATTAGTGTATTATGAAATGCATTATTAGAGAAAATTCTGATATTACTTTTATCTAATTGAGGCATATTATCTATTTTAGTATAATGTAAAATATTCTTTATATCTGGTTGTTGTTGATGATTTATATGCCCTATAAATAAATGATTATTGATTAAATCATCTGTGTCTTTAGGGCAACCGTATTTTGTAATGTACTTGGGTGTACAATATAAATTAACGTTAACGGTTAGTAATCTACGAGTTAATAAAGATTTTTGATTACTATGGTAGTTTATTATAGCTAGATCGAAATTTGTTTCAAATAAATTTATTTCATGGTTATGGTAGTATAACTCTAGCTTGATATTAGGATTTTTTCTTATAAAATCTGGTATATATTTACTGATTATATGGTATCCAAATACTACTGGTATGGCAACTCTTAATAAATTATTGGGAGTTGATGTTATGAATTGATGTATTTTATTATTGATGAATTGTTGTTGTTCTTTAAATATTGAATATAGTTCCATCCCAGAATCAGTTAGTTTAAAGTTATTTGATTTTTGAGTAAACAACGATACACCTAAGTGTTTTTCTAATTCTTTAATTTTTCTACTTGCAGTAGCATTTCCAATATTTAATATCTTGGCAGATTTACGCAGACTTCCCGCTTCTACTATCGTAGTAAATATTTTGATGCTGTCATGTATTAAATCCATAACAGGTGTGCCTTTTAAGTTGAATAATGTTTTTATTATATCACGCATAAAATAAGCATAATAAGTCTAGGATAATTGGATATGCAAAAATTCTATATACGTGATAAAAAATTGCACTGGTGAGTAAGGTTTTGATTGAATGTGCATAAATTTGGAACATGATGTTCTATTTTTATTTGCATGTAATAGCAGAATATATTTATGAGATTAAGTATTGGTTAAATAAAATATTGAAAATGCCAGATTTAATCTAGATGCTTACTACATACTTGATATTAAGTGCATTGCATCTTGGCAATGATTGTCTTAATATATTATAATTGCTTTGTTAAGTTATAATATATCAGGAAATTATCATATGAATAAAGCGTACTACAAACATATAGACGGACAAATTCAAGAAATCACAGATAACAAATTATTTAAACATGAAAGAATTATTGTTAATCCTCAAAATCCTCTTGTTGTTTTAAAAGATGGTAAAGAATTATTAAATTTTTGCGCTAATAATTATTTGGGACTAGCTGATGATGCTGATGTTATTGCAACAAGTAAAGAAGCTTTAGATAAATATGGTTATGGTATGGCATCAGTTCGCTTTATTTGTGGTACAAACCAAATTCATAAAGATTTAGAAGCTGCTATTAGTAAATTTTTAGGATTTGAAGATACTATTTTATTTAGCTCTTGTTTTGATGCGAATGGTGGTGTGTTTGAGACTATGCTAGGTAGTGAAGATGCCATTATTTCTGATGAATTAAATCATGCTTCTATTATTGATGGTATTCGCTTATGTAAAGCAAAACGCTTTCGCTATAAAAACAATGATTTAGCAGATTTAGAAGCTAAATTAATAGAAGCAGATGCAGCTGGTAGTAGATTTAAAATGATCGCAACAGACGGTGTATTTTCAATGGATGGAATTATTGCAAATTTAAAAGGTATTTGTGATTTAGCTGATAAATATAATGCATTGGTTATGGTTGATGATTCACATGCTACTGGGTTTACTGGTAAAAAAGGCCGTGGTACCCCAGAGTATTGTGGTGTAGAGGGGCGTATTGATGTTATGACCGGTACACTTGGCAAAGCGCTTGGTGGTGCTTCAGGTGGGTATATTTCTGCTAAAAAAAATGTGGTTGATTTATTACGTAATCGAGCGCGTCCATATTTATTTTCTAACTCATTAGCTCCAACAATTACAGCTGCCACATTAAAAGTATTAGAAAAAGTAACAGCGGCTGATGATTTACGCGAAAGATTAGAAGTAAATAAGAAGCACTTTCGTGATGGTATGGCTAAAGCCGGTTTTGATTTAGTGCCTGGAGAGCATGCAATTATTCCTGTAATGTTATATGATGAGAAATTAGCAGTGGAATTTGCGCAAAAATTATTAGATTATGGTATTTATGTAATACCTTTTTCATTCCCTGTTGTACCAAAAAGCAAAGCACGTATTCGTACACAGATGTCGGCCAAGCATACAATTGAACAAGTAGATAAAGCAATTGCAGCATTTACGGCTGTTGGTAAAGAGCTAGGTATCATTAAATAATTATACTTTGAGTCTAACAAATAAAATATAGAAATAAAGAGAATATTATGACTACAAAAATGAAAGCATTAATAAAAGAAAGACCCGAGCCTGGTATTTGGATGGGTGAAGTTGATGTTCCAAAGATTAAAGATGATGAAGTTTTAATCAAGATAAAGAAAACTGCAATTTGTGGAACAGATTTACATATTTATAAATGGGATGCTTGGGCTGAGGCTACGATTCCAACTCCGATGCATGTTGGGCATGAGTTTGTTGGTGAAGTAATTGAAATTGGTAAAAATGTTCGTGATAAAAATTTAAAAGTTGGGGATAGGGTGTCTGGTGAAGGGCATCTAATTTGTGGAACTTGTCGTAATTGCCGAGCTGGCCATTTTCATTTATGCCCAAATACTGTAGGAGTAGGTGTAAATAGAGAAGGGTGCTTTGCTGAGTATTTAGCCATTCCAGCATTTAATGTCTTTAAGCTTCCTGATTATGTATCAGATGATGTTGCGAGTATGTTAGATCCTTTTGGTAATGCTGCACATACTGCATTATCATTTGATATGATTGGTGAAGATGTATTAATCACCGGTGCTGGCCCAATTGGTTGTATGGCTGTTGCTATTTGTAAAAAAGTTGGCGCAAAAAATGTAGTTATTACAGATGTAAATGACTATCGTTTAGATCTTGCTCGTCAAATGGGTGCTGATGCAGCTGTAAATGTGAGTGATTGTAAAAATGCTGAAGAAATTGATGCTAAATTACGTACAGTAATGGATGATCTTGGCATGGATGAAGGTTTTGATGTTGGATTAGAGATGTCAGGAATTGAAACGGCCATTCATTCAATGATTGATTTGATGATAAACGGTGGCAAAATTGCAATGCTTGGCATATCAGCAAAACCTGTTGCACTTGATTGGAATAAAGTAGTATTTAAGAGTTTATACCTCAAGGGTGTTTATGGACGTGAGATGTTTGAAACGTGGTATAAAATGGTGTCATTAGTAAAATCAGGTCTTGATGTTAATCCAATTATTACACATGTATTACCAGTACAAGATTATATTAAAGGTTTTGAATTAATGAAATCAGGTAATTGCGGCAAAGTGATATTAGATTGGACTACTTTATAGTATGAAGCATATTCCTCGTAAGCGTTTTGGACAAAATTTCCTACAAGATCAATCTATTATTCGCCGCATTATTGAGTGTATAAATCCACAAAAAGGGCAGCGGATAGTAGAAATAGGTCCAGGATTAGCCGCATTAACTGAGCCTCTGATTGATCAGATGGGGCATATAGATGTTGTTGAACTTGACCGTGATATTATTAATATTTTAGAAAAAAAATTTTTGCCAGAGCAAATTACTATTCATAGTGGAGATGCTCTAAAAATGGATTTTTCATTTGAAAATGATGATATTCGTGTTGTTGGCAATTTACCATATAATATTTCAACGCCAATTATGTTTCATCTTAGTACTTTTTCTAATATTAGTAATATGGTATTTATGTTACAAAAAGAGGTGGTGGAACGCATTTGTGCGCAACCAAATACTTCTGATTATGGGCGTTTGACTGTAATGTTGCAGTATAAGTTTAAGTGTCGCTATTTGCTTGATGTACCACCTGAGAGTTTTTATCCTGCTCCAAAGGTAGATTCTGCAATAGTATCTTTGACGCCTCGTACAGACTATGATTTTACTCAAGTAAACGAAGAAAAATTAAGTAAAGTTGTGAGTACTGCATTTAATCAACGTCGTAAAACTATAAGTAATAGTCTAAAAAGTATGTTTTCTGGAGAACAGTTGATTAATTGTGGAATTGATTTAAAATCACGCCCAGAAAATATTACCATAGAACAATATATAACATTGAGTGAGATTTTATAATAAGTATTGAAATTTTATATTAAATTCAGTTGTTTTATACAAGTGAATTTTTATTTGTCTAAATAATATCTTTATAGAAAGGAGATCTTTTATTAATTGAAGCGCATAGTATATATAGATAGCTAAATTCGATTAAGTTGTGCAATGTAATGAGCAAAGGAACCTATAGATGATAGGTTAGGAGCGTATTAAGTGGTGCAGTTTATAGTGGGTTAGCGATATGATCAAAAATAACACATACTTATAGGGTATTCCTATATATAAAAAATTATAAATTATATTTAAAAGAGGTTTTAATGAAAAAGTTTTTAGGTTTAGTGTTTGCTATAACATTTATATTAAGTGGTTGTAACAGTGGTGGTGGACAGCCTGTTACAAAAGGTATGAATAAAGATGTATCTTTAAAAGTCTTGTATCCTAGTTATGTTAATAGTGTATCGCCGGAATATGAGCTTCATGCCTTACAAGTAATTAATCAACATATAGTATCTTCATTTAATTTGAATCATAGTCCGATTTTGATGGGTAATAAATCATCTCCATTATATTATGACTGTAAATATCAACTTAATCAGATTCGTAAGGCGGGAAATATTGGTGATATGATGGTTCAATTATATAGTCGTCATGTAGCAAATTGCGGTGAGTATTCAACTTTAGGTGCTTTAACGGTTATGCATGATCTTTTTGTGGGTGGGGTAAATAAAATTAATTCTAATTTTGAACTCGCTTTTGTTGGACATGCTGTTCCAGGTGATCACGCATTTGCTGTAGTTGTTGGAAAATCTGGACAACGCTATATTCTAGATCCAATGTTTCAGATGGTAAAACCTATTCAATCAGGAGATTATGGGTTGTTTGTGAATAACTATTGGAAAATTGATGGAGTATTTTTTCACGAAGACAGTCAAATTGTACCAGATTATGATTTAACATCTGCACTTAAAGGCGCTTTGTTACACAACCCACGATTATTAAAACTTATGGAGCGTGAAGCAGTAAAGTATAATCGAAAGAAGTTAAATCTGCCGATAATAGATGATAACGCAATTGATCATGACTATAAATTAAACACCGAGGGGCCTATTTCTATTTCATCCCTACTTGGATTATAAAAAATGGTGTCGTAATGACACCATTTTTTATTTGTATTAATTTAGATTTAATAATCTAGCTAGAGATTATTCATCAGTTACACAACCATGACTCGCTGATTGTACATTTTTGATGAATTTGTATAAAGTACCGCTTTTAACACGGTATTCTGGTGCTGTCCATGCTTGACGACGTGCTGTTAATTCAACGTCAGATACATTTACATCCATTATCCGTTTAGCTGCATCTATATTAATAGTATCGCCATCTTTAATTAATGCTATATTACCACCAACTTGAGCTTCTGGTGTAATATGACCAATAATAAATCCGTGCGAACCACCAGAGAAACGCCCATCAGTAATCAATGCAACGTCTTTACCAAGGCCTGCACCCATAATTGCAGATGTAGGTTTTAACATTTCAGGCATACCTGGACCACCTTTAGGACCTTGGTAACGAATTACAATTACATCGCCTTTTTGAATTTTCTTTTGCTCTAAAGCATGAATCATATCTTCTTCATTATCAAAACAACGAGCAGTTCCAGTAAACACTAAACCTTCTTTACCAGTAATTTTAGCAACAGAACCTTCGCTTGCAATGTTTCCATAAAGAATTTGAATATGACCATCTGGCTTAATTGGATTATCTAGTCCATGCAGTAAATCTTGATCTGCTGGTAAGCTAGGTAATGTGGCTAAGTTTTCAGCAATTGTTTTACCAGTTACGGTCATGCAATCCCCATGGATCATATCATGTGCTAGCATAAATTTCATTACAGCTGGTGTACCACCTAAAGCATGTAAGTCTGCCATTACATACTTACCACTAGGGCGAAAATCAGCGAGCATTGGAGTTGTATCGCTAATTTTTTGAATATCATCTAGAGTAAAATCAATTTTTGCAGTACGAGCCATAGCAATTAGATGTAATACTGCATTTGTTGAACCGCCTAAGACAGTTACTAAACGAAATGCATTCTCAAATGATTTTTTAGTTAAAATATCACTAGGCTTAATATCTTTTGCTAGTAAGTTTTTGATTGCAGCTCCCGCACTATAGCATTCTGCTAATTTGGCTGGGTGAGTAGCCGAGATTGATGAGCTATATGGCAATGATAAACCCATAGCTTCAATTGCACATGCCATAGTGTTGGCAGTGTACATACCACCACAAGCACCAGCTCCAGGGCACGCATTACGGATAACGCCTTGACGTTCTTCTTCACTAATTTTACCAGTTAAATATTCACCGTATGCTTGGAATGCAGATACGATATCTAAAATTTTTCCATGATATTCGCCAGCCTTTATTGTTCCGCCATATACCATGATACTCGGGCGATCTAAGCGAATCATTGCCATTACGCATCCAGGCATGTTTTTATCACAACCAGGAATAGTAACTAAACCATCATACCATTGTGCACCCATAATTGTTTCAATTGAGTCTGCAATTATTTCACGAGACTGTAGTGAGTAGCGCATACCATTTGTACCCATAGAGATACCGTCACTAACACCGATAGTATTAAAGCGCATACCAATTAGATCAGATTCAACAACGCCTTTTTTAACTTCTTCGCCAAGCGTCATTAAATGCATATTGCATGGATTACCTTCATACCAAACTGATCCAATACCAATTTGTGCTTTTTTCATATCTGTTTCTTTAAGCCCTGTAGCATAAAGCATGGCTTGTGAAGCTCCTTGAGAGATATCTTCTGTAATAATTGAGCTAACTTTATTTAATTTTGTCATTTTTCCCTCGAATCAACGAATTCAATTTATTTATAAATAAGAGTGGATTTTATCATAACTTATCACTGTATTTCTTTGGTTTTTATGTGTTGTAAATGAGCATTGAATATAGTATACGTGCTAAAATTATTACTATGATACTACTAAATTTGGATGCTAATAAATGATTACTATAAACAACGTATTAATGCCTGATGAAACTCGAAAAACTATAACTCGCGAATATCATGAAGATATCACGATTGATGGCAGCAATTTATTGGCTCTGCCGGGATTGATTGATCCTCATGTACATTTTCGTGTGCCAGGGCTTGAAGATAAAGAAGATTGGCAACATGCTTCAATTGCAGCTATAAAAGGCGGTTATACAACCGTATTTGATATGCCAAATACTAAGCCTGCAACTACTACCAAAGAACGCTTAGATAATAAATTTCAGATTATTAATCAACAATTATCTGAAGTAGATATGCCATTAAGATATAAATTATTTTTTGGTGCTGATAAAAATCAGTTTCATGAAATAGTAAAAGTAAAAGATGACATAGTTGGTATAAAAGTATTTATGGGTGCATCAACAGGTGATTTATTAATGGATGATGAAAGTTCACTGCATGCTATTTATGCATTAGCAAAAGTGCACGGCTTAATTATTGCACTTCATGCTGAAGATGAGTTAATTATTCGTAATAATGCAGCTAAATATGCAGATGAAACTGATTTTAAATATCATTCTATTATTCGTGAGCCAGAAGCAGCAGTAAAAGCAGTTGATTTAGTTATCAAACTTACTGAGATTTACGGTGTTACTTCCTATATTCTTCATTTAAGTACTATTGGTGAGTTAGAGTTAGTTAAAAAAGCCAAAGAACGTGGTTTACCAGTATTTGTTGAAACTTGCCCACATTATTTATTTTTGGATGAAAGTATGTATCCAACTTTAAATGGGCGTGGAAAAATGAATCCACCATTACGTACAAAAAATGACCAAGATATATTATGGAATGCACTAAATGATGGGGTAATTGATACAATAGGGTCTGACCATGCCCCTCATAAGCTTGGAGAAAAAGAGCAACCTTTATGTAAATGCCCATCAGGAGTACCAGGCATTGAAACAACATTACCTCTGATGTTAACTGCATGGAAACAAAATAAGGTTAAACTATCGAAAGTTATTGAATTAACGCATGCGAATCCACAAAAAATATTTTCTTTAGCTAAAAATGATGATTTGGTCTTGGTAGATATCGTTACATCAAAGATTTTAACTGATGAAAACATGGCAACTAAATGTAAATGGACTCCATTTGTTGGCATGGAATTAATTGGCTTTCCTCGCTTTGTTTTTACACAAAATAGATTAATTGATTGTGAAAAAATTTAAGATGCAATTATCAATACTAACTAAAATGTATCATCGTGCTCAATTTCTTTTGGAGTTACTTTCAGAAAAACAGCAAATAAAAGCTGCATCATTGGGTCGTGCTTTTTTTATGCGCAAATTTGCTAATCAGAGCTTAAAAACATCGTTTATTCCTGATAAGAAGTATTCTCGTAGATTATGGGGTATTGAATTTCGTTCTCCAATTATGAATTCTGCGGGAATGTTTAAAAATGGTGAAGGTTATGATGTTGTGGCTGCTATGGGTGCAGGAGCATATATTGGTGGTACATCTACTGCTAATCCTCGGAATGGAAATGAAAAACACGGTATAAAATTACCATTTATCACATTACCAAACTCTAATATTGCAGTTAATTGGCTTGGTCTACCAAATTATGGCGATGAATATTTAAGCAAATTAGTTATTACTAATAATAAGGTAGTGGGTTGCCCAATTGGGTGGAGCGTTATGCGTTCGCCAGATTTTTCTGAAGATGAAGGCATGGAGAAGTTAGTTGCGAGTTTATTTTTATATCAAGAAAATAAACAAATTGATTTTATCGAGGTTAATGAATCTTGTCCAAATGTTAAAAACGGTGGTGGAAGCATAATTCCAAGATTAACTATTATAGCTGAAAAATTTTTAAAAAATCGTAATCGTCATCTACCTGTAATTGTCAAATTATCAAATGATTTAACTCAAGCAATTATCGAGGAATTATTACCAAAAATTATTCAACTTGGCTTTGATGGTATAAATCTAGGTAATACATCTACAAACTATAAAAGGTATAGTTCAAATGTTAGTGGAAATGACAAACTTTTGTTTGAGTATTTTACTGAAACATTCGGCGGTGGACTTAGTGGTAGAGTTTTAAAAGATAATTCTTTACAGATTTGTATAATTGCGGCTAGGATTGTAGCTAAAATGCACTTAAATCGTGAGTTCCATATTATCCGTTCTGGAGGTATTGAAAACAGCGCTGATATTGTACAATCTGAACAATGTGGGTGTAGCTTAACACAGTGGTACACTGGTTTTTTTAACGCATATGATAAATTTGGAGATGACGTATATTCTTCACTATTTAGGAATTAATAAAAACGCCTATTGAAATTGTCAATAGGTGTTTTTATTAATTTTATTGATGTTAGCTAATAATGATAGAGAGTTGCTATGTTAGAATTCTGGGTGGTTAATAGATTTATTAGTTGCGACTATAAAATCTAAATGCATTTTTTATATATGGAATGTGTTTAGATTTTCTGTTGTAATAGACTAGGTCTAGTTAAAATAGTTTATGGTTGGTTAGAGAAAATGAATAAAATTTTTGTATTATTTTTTATGTCATTTTGCATTGGTAAGAGTTTGTATGCTGGTGCAAGTGGTTTTGGAGTTCAATCTACTTCTTTTGATAGTGGGTTGGAGCAGCACGGCGCATTTTTGGCGGATGATTTGTTAACATCGCCATTGCTAAGAAGTATGTTTAATGTGAGTGCAGTTAAGATAAATAATGATCTAGTACGAGTTTGTATTAATGATCAGTTTAGTGAATGTAAAATAGTTAAAAGTAGTGCCAAAGTTTATTTGGAAACAGTAAATGGGCGAGTTAGATTTGAAAAAGATGAATAATTAGGGGATTTAGCGTGAAAAAAGTATTACTTAGTGCTTTAGTTGCATATATAGTTTGTTCGTGTGCAACTAAGAGTGTTGTTGCAAGTCATAATACTCCTAATGAAGAAAGTGCAATTTCAGTTGAAGAAAGTGCCGCGACACCTTCGAATAGTGAAAATAAGATGGTAGGTGGTTGGGCGCCAGTTTTTTTTGTGAATTATGATCAAACTCAGCTTTCTGATATTGCTGATAAAATGAAAAATGGAGTAGTAAAAAAAGTTGTTGTTAGCTATCCTAAAAAAATGCAATCGTTAGCTAAAAAAATACAAAACTACTTGCAACAAACTACATCACAACAAGTTACTATGGATTATTTAGAACTTAAAGATACTGAGCAAGTATCATATAATATGAGTCAAGTTATTGTAACTCTATATTTTTAGTTTCAAGATATGCCAGTTATTTTTTATAATTTGCCTGTTTATTTGGCATTGTTATTACTATTCGTTATTTGTAACTCAATTAGTTTATTTGGCTTTTGGTTCCAGAGGAAGTATTTATTACGCCTTGATAATAAAGATATTGTTACTAAAATAGTTTGGCAAACTGTTTTGTTTTTTAGTACTGTTTTTATTACATTTTGGATTGTGACAAATTGGAGTAATCTTGGGGCTTTAAAGCAAACAACAATTAAAGAGTCTAATGCAATAGTACAGCTATATAATGATTTAGATTCTTTTCCCAAAGAACCTAGAAATATACTAGAAAACAAATTATCAAACTATTTGAACTTAGTTATTGATTCTGAGTATAGTAGTTTGGCAAAAGGTGAATATAATCAAAAAGTTACTGATTGCTATCGTGACTTAGTATTGTCTATTTATTCTTATGAACCATCAGCAAATTTATCTTCAGAGCTAAGGTACAACCGTATTTTAACTCATCTATCTGAGCTTTCTGATTATCGCGAGAACCGTTTAAGTTATGTAGCTGGTAATTTGACGGGGCCTCTTCTGTTTTTCTTTGTCACGATGATTATGGTAGGATGTTTTTGGACTGGTTTTATAGATACGAGAAGTTTTAAATTTACGCTATTTATAATTATGAGCCAAAATTGGATAATAAGCTCTTCAACGTGGTTAATTCTAGAAATGGATAAGCCTTTTCAGGGAGAGTTTAGCGTGACAAATGCTCCGTTCATCTCTGCGCAAAAAGAAATAAAGCTGCTTAAAAACTATGATTATGAGAAAAATCAGGCATCTATAATTACAGTAAATCAATAATATGGTAAAATAACAGGGTTTTTAAATCTAATCAATAAGGATGAGACATGAATTTACATGAATATCAAGCCAAAGAATTGTTGGCTCGTTATGGTTTGCGAGTGCAAACAGGGGTTTTGGCAAATACAGCAGCAGAAGCAGCAACAGCTTATGATCAATTAGGTGGTAAATTTGCTGTGGTTAAAGCACAGGTACATGCTGGTGGACGTGGAAAAGCTGGTGGAGTGAAAGTAGTTAAATCTCGTGAAGAAGCTAGCGAAGTTGCTGGTGGTTTAATTGGTAAAAATTTAGTTACTTATCAAACTGATGCTAATGGGCAGCCTGTAAATTCTGTATATGTATCAGAAGATTTGTATCCGGTTTCTCGTGAATTATATTTAGGTGCTGTAGTTGACCGCTCAAGCCGTCGTATTACATTTATGGCATCAACTGAAGGTGGAGTTGAGATTGAAAAAGTTGCTCATGATACACCAGAAAAAATCTTAAAAGTTATTGTTGATCCATTAGTAGGATTACAACCGTGTCAAGCTCGTGATGTTGCGTTCCAATTAGGCTTATCTGGTGATCAGATTACTAATTTTGTAAAAATGATGATGGGTGCGTATCTTGCATTTGTTGAAAATGATTTTGCTTTATTTGAAATTAATCCTCTAGCTGTTCGTGAGAACGGTGAATTAGTATGTGTAGATGCTAAAATTAATTTAGACTCTAATGCATTATTCCGTCATGCAGATTTATTATCTTTACGTGATAAATCTCAAGAAAATGAACGCGAATTAAAAGCTTCTGAGTTTGATTTAAACTATGTTGCTTTAGAAGGTAATATTGGCTGCATGGTAAATGGCGCTGGTCTTGCTATGGCAACTATGGATATTATTAAGCTTTATGGTGGACAACCTGCAAACTTCTTAGATGTTGGTGGTGGTGCTACTAAAGCTCGTGTTATTGAAGCATTCAAATTAATATTAGCTGATGATGCAGTTAAAGCGGTTTTAATTAATATCTTTGGTGGTATCGTACGTTGCGATATGATTGCTGAAGCTATTATTGATGCCGTTAAAGAAGTAAATGTAACTGTGCCAGTTGTTGTTCGTTTAGAAGGTAACAATGCTGAGCTTGGTTCTAAATTATTAAAAGATTCTGGTCTAGCGTTGATTCCTGCAGAGGGATTGGCAGATGCCGCTCAGAAAGTTGTAGCAACACTACAATAACTATAAAATGCCTTGCAATAGCTGTGTTAAAAGGCTTCTAATGTAGTTGTACTACATGTCGACACCTTTTGCCTTGCTCTTGCTGCGTATTTTAATAGTTAAACAAAATTAAGATAAAAAGCATATAATTGAAATAATTATATAAGCAAAATTAAAGGATAAAGAATGAGTGTTTTAGTTAATAAAAATACCAAAGTTTTGGTGCAAGGTTTTACTGGTAAAAATGGTACATTCCATTCAGAACAAGCTTTAGCTTATGGCACAAAAGTTGTCGGCGGTGTTACTCCTGGTAAAGGCGGTACTACGCATTTAAATCTTCCAGTATTTAATACGATGCGTGAAGCAGTAGCTGAGACTGGGGCAGATGCTTCAGTTATTTATGTTCCTGCTCCATTTGTATTAGATTCAGCTATTGAGGCAATTGATGCAGGTGTTCCTCTTTTAGTTATTATTACTGAAGGTGTACCAACATTAGATATGTTAAAAGTTAAGCGTTATGCTGAAAGTAGTGCTACACGCATAATCGGTCCAAATTGTCCTGGTATTATTACACCAGGGGAATGTAAAATTGGTATTATGCCAGGCCACATTCATTTACCAGGTAAAATCGGTATTGTGTCACGTTCAGGTACATTAACATATGAAGCTGTTGCTCAAACAACTAAATTAGGTTTAGGTCAGTCTACTTGTATTGGTATTGGTGGAGATCCAATTCCAGGAACTTCTCATATTGATGCGTTAAAACTATTCCAAGAAGATCCACAAACAGAAGCAATTATTATGATTGGTGAAATTGGTGGTACTGCTGAAGAAGAAGCTGCTGAATATGTTAAAGCTCATGTAACTAAACCTGTTGTTGGTTATATTGCAGGTGTTACAGCTCCTGCTGGTAAACGTATGGGTCATGCTGGTGCGATTATTTCAGGTGGTAAAGGAACTGCAGAAGAGAAGTTTGCCGCTTTTGAAAAAGCAGGTATTGCTTATACTCGTTCACCAGCTGAACTAGGGACTACCATGTTAGAACTATTAAAATCAAAAGGCATGTAATACTCTTTGTCTTTCATTCTTGGGAGTTGTTGTACTTCTTAAACTACTTCTCGTGTACTAATGTGTACACGTCGTCGCAGTTTTATCAGTAAGCCTAGCCCAAGAATGAAATACTTCGAGTATTGATATGTAAGTGATTTAAAAAAACACCATATTTTTATATGGTGTTTTTTATTTATTTAGCTATAAGTGAGGTGGTAATATCTGCGTTTGGATATTGTAATTTAGAAATTGGTATAGATATTTCTTTACTACCTTTTAATTTATTCATATCAATTTTTATAAAATTAGCACGATGAGAGTAATCAGCAAAATTTAACTGGTTATTTGCTAAGTCTTTAATTGCAACCCATTGTGTATAATCATGGAACATTTGGCCATTTTCTTGGCTAGCAATAATACCAACGGGTATGTCAACTGTATTTAGGATATGATCTACTAAATTTACAGCTTCGTTAGCATTTTTAGTTTTACTCGCGTAATGGGCAAGAAAAGCAGCTTTTACAAATCTTGATGAAGATGTGTAATCGCCTGGTAGCCCTAACGCAGATGAACCTTGACTAAATCCAGTTACATCTCCCAAAATTGAGCTTTGCACTGAGATATTTCCATTATTACTTAAATTTACATAGTTGCGAATATTTGTCAGGTGCCAGTCATAGTTTGGCGAATTAGTCATTATGCCGATGCTTTTATCAAATATCTTCATTTGTCCATTGATAAATTCGATTACGATTGATTTACCTGTTCTATCAGTTATCATAAAATGAACTGTTGGTTCTATAGGAACCCCAGATAATTTTTCACCAAATACTTTATATTTAGTTATATCTTTTTGTACTTCATCAACTGATTTATAATTACTTAAAACAAATCTACCGAAATCAATTATCGAGATATAGTTTTTGTCATTTTTATTAATCACTGAATACTCTGTGTATCCAGGTAAGAAATTACCACTAAGTCCAAGCCCTTCAGAATTTTGTCCTTCTAAAATTGTGTCATTAGCAAGTCCAGAATCAATCCCTAAAACATCATACTTACTTGTGATTTCTTTGCTTGGTAATTTACTTCCAGTTGGAGCTGATAGTGTAAATTTACTACCTTCTGGATAATATAGTACATTCCAATCCATAGGGAAAGTCCATTCCATTGTACGTCCAGCTACAACAGAGCCATCAGTAGCTTTTATATTTACAGCAGTACATGCATTTGCAGAGTTAATAAATCCAGCCGCAGTTATTAAAAGTACTAATTTTTTTATCATGGTTTTAATCTTTCTTATTTTGTTTAGCTCTGTATTATTATACATCTTTTATTCATAAGAGAGTATAAGATTTTATTTTTTAATTAATAGTAGTTTATTGGATTATATTGTAAATACGTTATAATAATGACATATAGTTTAAAAAGGAAGAGATATCCAATGAAAAATAAGATTTTTTTGGTACTGATGGTGTTATGTGGGGCTTCTTATGCGGAAGGCGTTTACGTGGATGGAAATGTTGGGGTTACCACAACTCAATCTATGACAGCTGCATATAATTTAAACGCGGGTTATATGTTTGGTAACTATATTGGAGCTGAGGGTGGTTACACTGGTGGTAGCGGATTTAATATTTGGGATGCCGCAGTAAAAGGTGTAGTTCCGTTCCCATTACTTGATATTTATGGTAAATTTGGACTGGCTTATCAAGATAGTTTCTCATCGTCAAATATGGGAGTTTTATATGGGGCTGGGGTATCCTTTCCAATACTTCCTCATTTAAGATTGAATATAGAAGATTATGCCGTTAGTGGCGGAGTTACGCAAAACTTCCTAATGGGTGGTGTTCAGTTTAAATTTTAAGGAGTGTTATGGTTTCAGTTATTACTATCGACGGACCAGCATCATCTGGTAAAGGAACTGTTGCAAAAATAGTGGCAAATAAATTAGGGTTTTATTATTTAGAATCTGGGGCAATTTATCGAGCACTTGGTTTTTGGGTTAATAAAAATGTTAATGGTAAAGATGTCAATGTTGATGAGATTGTGGCATTAATCGATAGCATGGATTTAAGTTTCAATGACGGAGAAGTTTTATTAAATTCTGAAGTTGTTACTATGAAGTTACGTGATGAATACATTGGTATGCTAGCTTCAAAATATGGTTCTATTGCCGAAGTTAGGGCTAAACTACTACAGTTTCAGCGTAATTTTGCAAAGACTCCAGGCTTGGTAACTGATGGCAGAGACATGGGGAGTATTGTTTTTCCTGATGCTAAACTCAAAATTTTTCTTACCGCTAGTGCATCAACAAGAGCCGAGAGAAGATATAAGCAGTTGCAACAATTTGATAAAACTGCTACAATTGAGGGGATTTTGCAAGATATTATCTCTAGGGATGAGCAAGATTCTTCGCGTAGTACAGCGCCATTGTCTTATGACTCAACATTTGAGTTGTTAGATAATTCTGATATGACAGTTGATGAAACAGTTAACCGAATATTAGAGCTATACATAACGCGTTAAATTCAATAGGTATATAGCATAGTGCTATATTTAATTTAACTTTTTTATTTTGGAAAAGATTGTGGAAAGTTTTGCAAGTCTTTTTGAGCAAATCCAACAACCAATGGATATGCGTGAAGGTCAAATAGTAGAAGCGACTGTTGTTGCTTTAGATAATAAATATGTTACTGTTACAGTTGGTTTAAAATCAGAATCAGCGATTCCTACAGGTGAATTCAAAGATGAAGCTGTAACTATCGGTGACAGAGTAAAAGTTGTTATTAAAGCCGTTGATGATGGCTATGGTGAAACTCGTGTTTCACGTGATGAAGCTCGCCGTTTGGCAGCTTGGGAAGAATTAGAAGGCGCATTAGAGCGCGGAGATATTCTAAACGGAAATGTTTATGGTCGCGTAAAAGGTGGTCTTGGTGTTATATACAAAAATGTACGCCTATTCTTACCAGGTTCATTAATTGATACTCGTACTGTTCGTGATTTTGCTCCGTTTGATAACAAATCAGTAGAATTCAAAGTAATTAAAGTAGATCGTCGTCGCAATAATATCGTGATTTCTCGTAAAGCTGTATTAGTAGATCGTTCAGGCGAAGATAATAAAGTAATTTTCGAGCGCATGCAAGAAGGTAATGTTGTAAGCGGTATTATTAAAAATATTACGGATTACGGTGCATTCGTTGATCTTGGTGGTATTGATGGTTTACTATACATCACTGATTTATCTTGGAAACGTGTAAAACATCCTTCAGAAGTATTGACTGTTGGTCAAGAAATTGAAGCTAAAGTATTGAAGTTTGATCAAGAGAAACACCGTGTTTCATTAGGCTTAAAACAGTTGTCAAATGATCCATGGGTTGGTATTGCTGAACGTTTCCCTCAAGGAACTCGTTTACATGGTAAAGTTTCTAACCTTGCTGACTACGGTGCGTTTGTTGAATTAGAACCTGGTATTGAAGGTTTAGTTCACGTATCTGAAATGGATTGGACTAATAAAAACGTTAATCCATCTAAAGTTGTTAAACTTGGTGATGAAGTTCATGTGCAAATTCTTGAAATTGATGCAGACAAACGTCGTATTAGTTTAGGTATGAAACAATGCCAAGCTAATCCTTGGACTGATTTTGCAGATAAATTCAAAAAAGGTGATCGTGTAAGTGGTCAAATCCGCTCAATTACTGATTTTGGTTTATTCATCGGTTTAGATGGCGGTATTGATGGTTTAGTTCATGTATCTGATATTTCTTGGACTGTATCTGGTGATGCGGCTATCCGTAATTACAAAAAAGGTCAAGAAGTTGAAGCTGTTATCGTTTCTATTGATATTGAGAAAGAGCGTATTGCTTTAGGTATCAAACAACTTGATACAGATCCGTATGCTATGTTCTTAAATACTAATGATCGTGGTTCTATTGTAACAGGTACTGTTAAAGAAGTAACTGCTGAACAAGCTGTGATTACTTTAGCTGATGGTATTGATGCAGTAATGGCAGCACGTGATGTTTCAAGTGAACGTGTTGACGATGCAACTAAAGTTTTATCAGTAGGTGATAGTGTTGAAGTTATGATTACAAATGTAGATCGTAAGAGTCGTGCTATTGCTGTATCAGTTCGTGCAAAAGACAACAAAGATGAAGCTGAAGCAGTTAAGAAAGTGAAACAAGCTGAGAAAGCTTCTGGAACAACTAACTTAGGTTCATTGTTGCAGGATAAATTATCACAAGGATAATTTTATGAATCGTTCTGATATTATTAAACATATTTCTGAGCTATACCCAAAACTCAGCCGTAAGGAAGTTGAAGTAATTGTAAAAGAATTATTCAGCAAAATGGCGGGTAGTATAGCAAATGGGAAGCGTATTGAAATTCGTGGATTTGGATGTTTTTCATTAAAACATCGTGCTGCGGGTAAAGTACGTAACCCACGTCATGGAGTTTCAATTGATTCTGATGAGCGCTATGTAGTGTACTTCAGAGCAGGTAAGGAGCTTCGTGAACGTGTAGATGTTTATGGCCGATAAAAAGGCGTAAAAAAACCTCAAGTTATAACTTGAGGTTTTTTATTTTTATGATTATGAACTTTTTATTTTGAGATTTATAGTCATTAAGATACAGATTGTTATCATAATGCCAGCTAAAGGCATAATACTGTGCGCTTTAAATAAGCTAATTACAGCTGCAAAAATAGCGGCAATAAAAACTTGAATAGAACTATATAATGCAGATGCAATTCCTACATTTTTATTTATCGCAGTAAATGCCAATGCGCTGCTATTAGCAAAAAGTGCACTACTAGCAATATAGATTAGGATAATATATATAACCATAGTAATGTATGTTAATGGTAGTATAGTTGCAATTAGTATAGAATAAACTCCTGCAATCCACATTAAAATTACTCCATTATTAATTAATTTATTCATAGAATATTTTCTGAGGAGTTGTCCATTAATAAAGGTACCAAACATATAAACAAATGTTAGTAAAAATACTGTGCTACCAAATTTAGCTGGAGATATTCCAATTACTTCCTCAAATAAGAAACTAGCTACAGCAAGATATGACATTAAGACTGCATATGTTAGGGCAGACATCATATTATATTTTAAAAACATCTTATTTTTAAATACATCAAAAGCAGTGTGAAAAATACGGTTTAAATTGAGTGATTTATTAAGCTCTATTGGATTATCATCTTTAAATTTATAGCTAAGATACATTGCCCAAATATTATAAATTAATAATAAAATAAATATAGGTCTCCAACCCATAGTTTCTTGCAGTATTCCACCAATAAATGGTGATATGTCAATTGTAATTACGGTTAAAATAGCTAAGTTTGATGAAAATTTAGCTAATTCCACACCAGTCATTCTATCGCGAATAATTGCTTTTCCTGCACTACCAACCCCACTAAGCCCAATGCCTTGAATTAAGCGCCCCAATATTAAAATATATATACTAGGTGCAATAACGCATAAAATGGTACCAAGTAAACTAATCGTACTTGATAGAATAAGAATTTTTCGTCGTCCAAAATAATCAGATAGATAGCCAAATAATATTCCAAAGATTGCCATTCCAAAAAGAAATACAACCATTGACATTTGTACCAAGTGAGTATTTGTATTTAAATCTTTGGCAATAGAAGGCATTGATGGGATATAGATTTCTGCTGCGATTTGTCCAATTGTGCTAACTACTACGATGAATGTAATGAATCTGATATTCATAATAAGGTGCTTTAAAATATAAGGTATAAAGTATACCACTTGCATAGATATGGTGAATTAGTATATACTTATATGGATTATAATATGAACATATATAGGTGAAATATGCCGTTAAATACATTTGACACTCCTCGTGATTTTTTACGCTACTCAGTTAGTGAGTTTAGAAAAAATAACTTATTTTTTGGACATGGTACAAATAATGCTTATGATGAGGCTGTTTGCTTATTATTGCAAACATTAGATCTACCAATTGATCAACTTGAACCATATTTAGATGCTAAATTATTGCAATCTGAAAAGGAACTAATCTTATTCCGAATTAAAGAGCGGATAGAAAAACGTATTCCATTGCCATATATTACAAATAAGGCATATTTACAAGGTTTTGAATTTTATGTGGATAACAGAGTAATTATTCCACGTTCTTATATCGCGGAGATTATCGTTAAAGATCAACTTAACCCATGGATTGAACATCCAGAGTTAATTAATACCGCTTTGGATCTATGCACTGGCAATGGTTCATTAGCAACGATTACAGCTAATTATTTTTATGATGCAGAAGTTGTTGCTGCAGATATATCTGAAGATGCTCTTGAAGTAGCAAAAATTAATTTGGAGCGTAATGGATTAGCAGATGATGTGAAATTAATTCAATCAGATTTATTTAGAAACCTTGATAGTTACATGAACTTTTTTGATTTAATTGTAACTAATCCACCGTATGTTGATACGCGTAGAATGAATTCATTAACTAAAGAATTTAAATATGAACCTGATATAGCATTATTTGGTGGTAATGATGGTTTAGAATTTGTTGATAAGATTTTACGCCAAGCTAAGCATTATCTAACTCGTCATGGTGTATTGGTGGTAGAAATGGGCGATAATCGTTATGAATTAGAAGAGTTATATCCAGATCTTAATTTAATTTGGTTAGACACTGAAGCTGGAGATGGCTTTGTATTTGTAATTACGCGTGCTGATTTAGAAGATTATTTTGATTAATGAATAATAAATTAGCTGTTATTTTGCATGAGCCTGATATTCCACAAAATACAGGTAATATTATACGCCTCTGTGCTAATACTGGTGTAGAGTTGCATTTGGTGAAGCCTCTTGGATGGGGCTCTATGAATGATACAAAATTACGTAGGGCTGGTTTAGATTATCATGAGTATACAAATTTAGTAATTCATGAAACTTGGCATTCTTGTAGGCAATATTTTGTTAATCGAAGAATATTAGCTATTGAGACTAGTGGTATTAGGTATTATCATCAAGTTAAATATAATTGTGATGATGTATTACTTTTTGGTTCTGAAACTAGAGGCTTACCACAAGATATTCTTGACGAACTAGGTAGTGAAAATATTATTCGCTTACCTATGCAAAAATCTCAAAGAAGCCTTAATTTATCTAATACTGTTGCCATTGCTGTTTATGAAGCTTGGCAGAGTATTGGGTTTGTCAATGGCATATAGTAATTTAAATATCAATGAGGTTTAAATAATGCAATCAATAAAAAAAATGAATAAAAATAAAATAATGATATTGATTGCTATATATTTATTTAGTTTTCCTTTATCCTCTTTTGCTGCAAGTAAAAATAAAAAGAACTCTAAAGGAGCAAAGACTTCAAAAGTATCTAAGCATAAAAGTAAAAAATCAAAGATTAAAACTAAAACTCATAGCGATGATTATTTAGAAGGTGTTGCTAGTTGTTATGCATCTAAATTTGTTGGACGTAAAACTACTAGTGGAGATATTTTCAAAATGGATCGTTATACTGGTGCACATCCAACATTACCAATGAGAACTAAATTGAAAGTTACTAATGATAAAACAGGCGATGTAGTTTATATAGAGGTAAATGATAGAATGGGCAAGGTTAGCGGACATGTTATTGACTTAACTAAAGCTGCTGGTAATAAAATAGGTATTTGTCCTCTTGGTATAGCAAGTGTTACCCTAGATATACTGGATAATGATGTGTATTATAGTATGCTAAGTGGGCAAATTGGGCGCAGTATTATTAGTGCCAATCCATTATTAAGTACAGATGATGCATTGGAGTTAGCTAATCAATTAGCAAGTATGAAGCGGAATAATGAGTCTGGTATTGTTATAGAATCATCGAATAGAGAATTATGAATAAGAAATTAAAAATTATATTTGCGGGTACGCCAGAAATAGCAAAGGTAGTATTAGAGAACATTATCAATAATGATATAGATGTTTCATTGGTTTTAACTCAACCAGACAGACCTGCTGGTCGTGGTATGAAATTAACTCCATCCGCTGTGAAAGAATTAGCTTTACAAAATGGTATTGAAGTTTTTCAACCAATTAGTTTTCGTAAAGATCCAGATGCTATAGAAAAAATACGTGACATAAATGCTGATATTATGGTTGTAGTCGCGTATGGGTTAATCTTACCTAAAGAACTTTTATCAATTCCCAAGCTAGGTTGTGTAAATATTCATGTGTCGCTTTTACCTAGGTGGAGAGGTGCTGCACCAATTCAAAGAGCAGTCTTAGAAGGTGATGATGCCACAGGTATTGCGATTATGCAAATGGATGAAGGACTCGACACTGGAGATATTTTATTATTAGAAAGAGTTTTTCTTGATAAAAAAGAAACATCGGGTAGTTTACATGATAAGTTAGCAAAAATTGGCGCTGATAAAATTGTTGAATTTTTAATTAATTATGATAAATACACTCCACAAAAACAGTCTGAAGTTGGTGTAAGCTATGCACATAAATTAGATAAGGAAGAAGCCCGTATAAATTGGAGTGAGTCTGCAGAATTAATTGAACGAAAAATACGCGGTTATAATCCATTTCCTGGTGCATTTAGTTTTTTAGGTGGGGTTTTACATAAGATTTGGTCTGCAGAAGTTATAAATAATAAAAACCATGGTCAGTTATCCGGTACGATAATTAAGGCTAATGATAAAGAGTTACATATAGCATGTGGAGATAACTCGGCACTAGCGATATTAGAAATACAAGAAGCAGGTAGCAAGCGAAAAAATATTGCCCAATATTTGCAGGGGAAAACAGAGTTGTTTAACAAAGTTTTTGTGAGGAATGAAGATGAATAATAATGTAAAGACTTTTGCATTAATGGCAGCAATAATTGCACTTTTTGGTGTGATAGGTGGCTTAATTGGGGGTAAAACCGGTATGATGATGGCACTTCTTTTTGGCGGTGCAATGAATTTTTTTGCTTATTGGAATTCAGCTAGCATGGTACTGAAGATGTATAATGCTCAAGAAGTTGGTATGCATAATGCTCCAGACTTATATGCTATGATGCAAGAATTATCTAATAAAGCAAATTTACCAATGCCAAAGGTATATGTTATTAATGAAGATCAACCGAATGCTTTTGCAACTGGTCGTAACCCAGAGAATGCAGCAGTTGCATTTACAACAGGAATTATGCGCGCATTAGATTATCGTGAGTTGCGTGGTGTTGCAGCTCATGAATTATCTCATATTAATCATCGTGATATCTTAATTTCAACTGTTTCAGCAACAGTAGCCGGTGCAATTTCTGCATTAGCAAATATGGCAATGTGGTTTGGTATTCGTGATGAGAATGGTAATCGTAATTGGGTTGCTAGTTTATTGATTGGAATCTTTGCACCTATGGCAGCCGCAGTTATTCAAATGTCAATTTCTCGTTCACGTGAGTATTTAGCTGATAAAGGTGCTGCTGAATTAACCGAAGATCCACTGGCATTAGCCTCAGCACTACATAAAATTGAATCAATTGCACGTGGCGTGCCTTTAAATACCGCCGAAGAGCATCCCGCAACGGCTCAGATGATGATAATTAACCCATTATCTGGCGCAGGGCGTGATAATTTATTTTCGACACATCCAAGTACTGCAAATCGTATTATAGAATTAGAGAATATGGCTCGTAAATTAGGGCAATTAAGATAGGACAAAGATAATGACTGAAAAAAAAGAATCATTACTATTATTTAGTAAAAGTTATACAATTCGTTGGCAAGATTTGGATGCTTTTAATCATGTAAATCATACTAATTATTTGGTCTATTTTCAAGAGTGCCGTATTGATTGGTTACGTCATCATAATGTTTTTTTAGATGATAAAGAGAAAGCGCCTGTTGTTAGCGAAGTAAATTGTAAATATTTTCGCCCAATTACATATCCAGCTGAGATTATTGTTGAATTATATTTTGCTGGACAAGTTGGTAAGAGATTAATTTTTGATATGAAGATTATAGATAAATCTAGTCGAGAAATTATTTATACAACTGGAGTTATAACAGTTGTTTGGATGAGTCTAGCAACCGGTAGAGGAATAGCCCCACCAGAAGAGTATAATCATTTGTTGACTGAAACAGTTATTTATGAGTAGTAATTAATTTTATTATGAAGTTTTGTAATAAATATTTTACACGTTGATATGATATAATGACTTTACAACTAATAATGTTATGTGTAAGTTTATTTTATCTAGTGTATCTAGGTTTTAAATTTTTATAGGATTATAAATTATGAAAAAATTGTTATTAATTACGGTATTTTGTTTCGGATTGTTTGCATGTGCTACAAATAATTCTGGTAGTGCTAATAATTCAGTAAATACTTATGGTAATCAACCAGATAGTCCAATGGTGGGTAGTAGAGCTGCAAGTAGCGTTGAATTTCCTGAAGAAAACCAATTAACGCCATAAATACTAGTAGTTAATTAGTAGTGGTTTTATAAGTTTAGAGTCTTGTATGTAATACAAGGCTCTTTGTTATTTATATGCTATGTTATAATTTGCCATAATCAAATTAAGTTTTAGAGGTTTAGCGATGTCGCAACAATATCCGCACTTGTTATCTGAATTAGATCTAGGTTTTACTAAGTTAAAAAACCGTGTGATTATGGGATCCATGCATTTAGGTCTTGAAGAAGATAAAGATTTTAGTAAATTAGCTACATTTTATAAGGAACGTGCAGAAGGTGGCGTAGGCTTAATTGTGACAGGAGGCATAGCCCCAGATATTTTTGGCTGGACTAAACCTTTTTCAGCAAAACTAACTAATCAACGAGAAGTTCAAAAACACCGTCAGGTAACGTCTGCTGTACATGATGCAGGTGGTAAAATTGCCATGCAGATATTGCACACCGGTCGTTATGGTTTTCATCCTCTAATCTTGGGACCATCAAAGATTCAATCTCCTATTACACCTTTTAAACCGCATGCTATGAGTGAGTTTTTTATTAAAATGACAATAAATCATTATGCAAGATGCGCAAAATTAGCTAAAAATGCTGGTTACGATGGCGTTGAGATTATGGGCTCAGAGGGTTATCTAATTAATCAATTTATTGCTAAAAAAACTAATCAACGAACTGATGGATGGGGTGGAAGCTTTGAAAATCGTATTAAATTTGCTCTAGATATTGTTCGTAAAGTTAAAGCTTCAGTTGGGAATGAGTTTATAATCATATTTAGATTATCTATGCTTGATTTAGTTGAAGATGGAAGTACTATTGATGAGGTATTACAGCTTGCTTGTGAGTTGGAAAACGCAGGTGTTACCATTATTAGCACAGGTATTGGCTGGCATGAAGCTCGCGTTCCTACTATTGCCACATCTATTCCTAGAGCTGCATTTGCTCAAATTACTGAGAAGTTACGTGGTGCAGTAAATTTACCAATAGTTGCAGTAAATCGTATTAATACTCCAGAAGTAGCAGAGGACATACTTGCAAAAAATCAGGCTGATTTAGTCGCTATGGCGCGCCCAATGTTAGCGGATAGTCATTTAGTACAAAAAGCCATGGATGGTAAAGCTGATGAAATTAATACATGTATTGCTTGTAATCAAGCATGTTTAGATCATTTATTTAAAGGACAGAAAGCCTCTTGTTTAGTAAATCCAAGAGCTGTTCAAGAGATGGAGTTAAATTATCTACCCACACAATTGGTAAAAAATATAGCCGTTATAGGTGGTGGTGTGGCAGGTATTTCATGCGCCACTATTTTGGCAAGCCGTGGGCATAAAGTTACTATTTATGAGGCAAAGGATAAATTAGGTGGGCAATTTAATTTAGCCAAAAATATCCCTGGTAAAGAAGAGTTTAAAGAAACATTACGTTATTTTAATAAACAAATTGAGTTGCATAATGTACTTGTAAAGTTAAATGCTAATATTGATGCAGATTATTTACAAAAAGCTAATTATGATGAAGTAGTTATAGCAACTGGTGTACTTCCGCGTGTTCCTAATATTGATGGTATTAGCCATCGCAAGGTTTTACATTATCCAGATGTTCTAAGTGGCAAGGTCGCTGTCGGAGAAAAAGTAGCCATTATAGGAGCTGGCGGAATTGGATTTGACATGGGTGAATTCTTACTTTATGATAGTGAAGAAATGTTGAAAATTGATAATTACTATCAGGAGTGGGGCATTGATGCTTCCATTAAACATGCTGGTGGTTTATTACCTAATCAAGTACATGAGGCGCCTATACGTGAAATATACCTACTGCAACGTAAAGAAGGCAAACTAGGAGCAGGCCTTGGTAAAACTACAGGCTGGATTCATCGTGCAAGCTTAAAAAACAAAAACGTAAAAATGTTAGCTGGTGTAACTTATCGTAAGATTGATGATGATGGTCTACATATAACGATTGCTGATAAAGAATATACTCTTGATGTTGATAATGTTGTGCTTTGCGCTGGTCAGGAATCTGTAAATCAATTATATAAAGATTTAGATGGCAAAATTGATAATTTACATTTGATAGGTGGGGCACATATTGCTAAAGAATTAGACGCTAAATTTGCCATTCGCGAGGGGGCTGAGTTAGCGGCTAAATTGTAGCTATACTTTAATTTCTGTGATAAATATATATTGTTTTTCTAGTCTTAGCGATAATAAATTTGTTATCGCTAAGCTAGGATGCCTGTCTAATGCGGCAGTTTTAATTTGCCTACAAAATTCAGATAATTTATTGCGTGATGGCAGCGGTAGATCACTTAATTTTATCATATAAGACAATAAATTAAGTTGACGATTTTGTGATAACTCTAAAAATTTTTTCTTGTTTAATTTACCATAGTCATTACACGAATTATAATCATCTTCACCAAGCTCATCTGATAGTACAACATGATATTGGATATTTTCAATGCTGCGAATTAATTTACTTTCTATATTATTATCAAAAATATTTAATTCTAGCATAAGTTTATTTCGAATAAAGTTTCTTAGATATTTTATGTCTAGATTGCTTTCATCTTCTATATGATTAAGGTTGTTTTTATTCGCATATTTAATTAAATCAGATTTTTTTATATCTAGAAGTGGGCGCCAAAATATCTTATGTTTACGAGTAGTAATTTTTTGCATACCCGCACAATTATGTAAGTCGCTTCCACGCATTATTTGGCTTAACATCGTTTCAATTTGGTCATCTTGATGGTGTGCTAAAATTATGACATCTGCTTCATCATGATAATATTCTTGATAGCGTAATTTACGAGCACTATTTTCTAATCCTTCTCCACCAATTTTTATTACGTTTACTTCTGATAGTTTTAAATCAATTTTTAAATTTTGACATATTTTGATACAAAAATCAGCCCAAAATTTGGCATTTGGTGAAATTCCATGATTTATATGTATTGCTGATAATTTTATAGGTTTTATTTTTTGTATTTCATGAAATAAATATAAAAGTACAACAGAGTCTATTCCACCACTCAGACCAATACAATAATGCAAATGACCGTCAAGTTGTGACGGCCAGTTGGCTATTATATTATCGGTAGATAGTTGCTGATTATTAATTGATAATTTCATATTTACCATATGCCATAATACGTTCAAATCTGCGTTCTACCAGTTCATCTTTACCTAGTTTACTCAGTTTTGCTAGCTGTGTGCTAATAGATTTTTTCATATTATCAATCATTTCGACATGATTGTTTTGTGCGCCACCAATTGGTTCTGCAATAACGCCATCAATTAGCTCTAATTCTTTGAGGCGATTTGCGGTTATACCTAGTATTTCAGCAGCAAGATTAGCTTTAGTTGCGTCTTTCCATAAAATAGAAGCACATCCTTCAGGAGATATGACAGAGTAGATTGAATACTGTAGCATATTAATTTGATCGCCTACTGCAATAGCTAATGCACCTCCAGATCCGCCTTCTCCAATTACGGTACAAATTATAGGCACAGTTAAATTTGCCATTTCATAGAGATTTTTACCAATTGCTTCAGATTGCCCACGTTCTTCTGCACCAATACCTGGATATGCTCCTGGTGTATCTATAAATGTAATGATTGGTAAATTAAATTTTTCTGCTAGATGCATCATGCGTAGAGCTTTACGATATCCTTCAGGACGTGGCATTCCAAAATTACGTTCGAGATTTTCTTTTGTATCTTTACCTTTTTGATGCCCTATTATCATAACTGATTCATTACCCAGCTTGGCTATACCGCTAATAATTGATTTATCATCAGCAAAATGTCTATCACCATGTAGTTCAACAAAGTTTGTGAAAATATTATTAATGTAATCCAATGTACGAGGTCTGCTTGGGTGTCTGGCAATTTGTGAGATTTCCCAAGCCGTGATATTACTATATACATCTTTAGTTAAATCTGTAACTTTGCCTTCAAGTTGTTGAATTTCAGATGTTAAGTCAACAGTTGAATTTTCTTGCATTTGCTTTAATTCATCAATTTTACTTACTAGTTCTGAGATAGGTTTCTCAAATTCTAAAAAATGCTTTTTCATGTTGTTCCTAATTAGTTACCTGCATTTAGTTGTTTACTTAAAACGTCAATATTTTTTTGATGTTCAGTAATAGCATCCTGTAGTGCCTGTATACGTTTGTTATACGCGTCTTTGTTATTTTTTTCGCTAGCTAATGGAGTTTTTTTAGCTTGTGCTATAGCATCTTTTGTGTCTGCTAAAGCTTGTTTTTCTTTGCTTAATTCTTCAGCAAGTATTAATTGTCTCCCTGTTGGATTTGACAAATATGAGTTATAGTTTTCTTTTGGATATATTTTTCTTACATTATCCTTTGTCTGGCTATTTTTTGGTGGTGTATAAATAGTCAGAGCTGGTAGCGTCATCTTAGTGGCATTTTTTACAGGTTTATTTGTATAAACTTGTCGACCATTTTTATCTGTATATTGATATACATCATCTGCAAATGCAAATGATATAATTGTAGCTATCAATATAATGAAGCTTTTCATTTTTATAGTAATTCTACTAAGGAAATTATTATAATAGAACCAATAAAAAACACCCCAACTCTATATAATAGAGCAACTACATATTTAATAATCTCTGGGTTTAATCTATCTTTATTACTACGATAGTCTTCAATAGTATCATCTTGATAGCGAGATGAAGCTTTTGCGAATTTATCCTTACCAATAGCTAAAAATGCTACTTCAGTTAAAACACTCTCTAAATAATAAAAGCTAACTTTAACTTTATTTCTTTGAGATATCACATAATGCGTAACTTCTTCAAAATCTCCAGCAATAGCAATAAACATAATTAACACAGTATATGGTACTAAATTTATCCAAAATAACATTTTATCAACAACTATGATATATACAGCAGATTGTTCTCCTCTGCTTCTTAACAAATTACCCATAGCTGTTAGAGTTAGATAACATATTGTTCCTAGTACTGATGGTAGTAAAATAAACCAAAAAGTTGCAGCAAAAAAATTCGTTGCGAAGGACTGGATAAAGCCAACGTACTCACGTTCTTTGTTAGAGTTTTTAGCTTCCTGCTTCCAGCCTAAAATATCAATACTTAAAATAAATAAACTTGCATTTATAATGAAGTATGGTATGTGCCAATTTGCAAGCGGCATTATATAAAGGAATAGTGTGATAACAACAAATGGAATTAGAGCAATCAAAAATTGCATCCGTATTTCACGAACTGTATGAAACTCACGGTTTACAAAAAAACCAGCATATTGAGTTATTTGATGACGGAACCATTTTTTTGGAGTAGATAGTACTTTATACTGTTCTATAAAAAAAGCCGCTATTATTGCTAGAAATGACATGTAAAATCCTATTAATTATTATAAATGTAAAGTCCTTGCAAATTGCGATTGACTTCAAAAATATCCATACCAAATCCAAATAAGAACTGATTAGGTGCTGTAACACCAACGTAATCTGCATATACAGGTTTATCTTTACCAATTTCCTTATTTACTAAAACTACAATTTTACAATCTTTTGCACCAGCATTCATAACAAATCTACGAATTTCAGCAAGAGTATGCCCTTCATCTAGTATATCATCGATTAGATATACAATACGCCCTTTTATTAAAGATTCTTTAGGCTGTCTATACCATGTAATATGACTTGAACCGTATATAGCATCTCCATAACGTGAAGCATGAATATAGTCCATATGAATCGGATTTTTCAGACGTTTTGTTAACTCTGAAGAGAACATCATTCCGCCATTCATAATTGTAAAAACAACTGGAATTTCTTGATCAATTTCTTGATCAATTTCACTAGCTATCCGTTCAATTTCTTTATATAAATGTTCGGCATCATATAATATGGTTGAGTTATCTAAAATTTGTTTGGCTTTAGCGTAATCTAGTTGCATGGTATTCTCTGTGTTGTATTAAAATAATGTTATATAATATATATACATAAGATATATTAGACCTTATTTTAGCAAAATTATTGCTAACCAACAAGTTTAATCGCTTACATATGAAAAACACTTGTAGTTTAAAAGAGAAATATTTGTGAAAAAAGTACTACTTATAATATTGGACGGCTTTGGGTTGCGTACTGATTGTGATTTTAATGCGGTAGCACATGCCAAAAAACCTAACTTGGATTACTATGTTGCAAATTACGCGTCTGGGCAAATAAATGCTTCTGAGGAGTTTGTGGGATTACCTAAAGGACAATTTGGAAATTCTGAAGTTGGGCATTTAAATTTGGGTGCTGGCCGAGTAGTTCGTCAAGATATAAGTAAAATTGATTATGATATTTCTATTGGAGAGTTTCAAAAAAATAATGCTTTTTTAGAGGTGTTTACAAATACTCCAACTGGTGATATCCATATTATGGGATTATTATCCGATGGCGGAGTTCATTCTCATCAAAATCATATTTTTGAATTAATTAATATGGCAAATATGGACTCTTCTGTACGTAAAATTTGGGTTCATGCTTTTTTAGATGGACGTGATACTCCTCCGCAAAGTGCATTAAAATATATCGCAGATTTAGAAGAAGTTATTTATAACAATCCAAAAGCCAAGATAGCAACTGTTGAAGGTCGCTACTATGCAATGGATAGAGATAAACGTTGGGATAGGATTCAATTAGCATACAATGCTATTGCAATGTCAGTAGGTGATAACTCATTTTTATGTCCAAAAGATGCGATTAATGCATCTTATGAAAATGGTATAAATGATGAGTTTTTTAAACCTAGCATTTTTAATAATTATGCTGGTATGCGAACAGGTGATAGTGTAATTTTTGCAAATTTCCGCTCTGATCGAGCTGTTCAATTAACACATGTATTGACTGATCCTAATTTTGATGGTTTTGAACGTAACT
Organism: Burkholderiales bacterium; assembly: GCA_028693355.1. GTDB lineage: Bacteria > Pseudomonadota > Gammaproteobacteria > Burkholderiales > UBA11063 > Aquella. Next base: position 3,630 of record JAQUVM010000011.1, on the reverse strand, counting down.
TTATTCAATTAGCAAACATGGTGACTATGACTAAGTATAATGATAAGATTAGTTCATTAGTGGCTTATTCAACTGTTAAGATTAAAAATACTTTAGGTGAATACCTTGGTGCTCTTAATTTAAAACAGTTAAGGATTGCAGAAACAGAAAAATACCCTCATGTAACTAATTTCTTTAATGGTGGTGAGCAACAGCCATTTATTGGTGAGGATAGAATTCTAGTTGACTCGCCAAAAGATGTTGCTACATATGATTTAAAGCCAGAAATGAGTTTACCATTAGTTAGTGAAAAAATTGTTGATGCAATTATCGCTGGTTCATATGATGTAATTATTACTAATTTTGCAAATGGTGATATGGTGGGGCACTCTGGTGATTTGGCGGCAAGCATCAAAGCGGTTGAGGCATTAGATAAGTATGTTGGTATTGTAGTTGAAGCTATGAAAAAAGCTGGCGGTGAAGTGCTGATTGTTGCAGATCATGGTAATTGTGAAGAAATGTTTGATTATGAAAGTAAGCAACCTCATACTCAGCATACTACTAATTTAGTTCCATGTATTTATGTGGGTCGTAAGGCTAAGATTCTTGATGGCGGATCATTACAAGATGTTGCACCTACATTATTGACAATGATGGGAGCTACAATACCAGAGGAAATGACTGGTCGTTCTTTAATTTTATTTGATTAATTTTATCTGTGTGGTATTATGAAACTTAAATTACTATATCTTTTTTTGATTGTTGGTGTTTGTTATGCAGATAACATACCATCTTCTTCAAATAATAATTCAACCTTAACAACTAAATCTTCTTCAAACTTGGATGTTAGTTCTCAAGTAAATGACATTAATAAACAGATCAATAATATTAACAAAGAGTTATCAAATAAACAAAGCCAAAAACATGGTATAGATGCAGCAATTAAAAGCTCGCAAATAGCTATAAATAAATCAAATGAATTGCTAAAGAAGCTTCGTATGACAAGAGATGCTGACTTAAAGAGGCTCAAACAGTTAGAAGTAGCTATTCCATCTATGGAAGTTGAAACGAAAGCTGCTAAAGACCGAGTTGCAAATTCTACCGTTACTCTTTACCAACAACTTAAACAATTGCAAAATCAAGAACAATCTATTTTAAGCGGTAATGACTCTATGGATATAGAGCGTAAACGTGTTTATATGACAAGTATTTTGCAAGTACAAGTTAAAAAATATAATGAGCTTAATAGTAAATTAACTGAGTTGCAAAATATAAATGAAAAGTTACAACGAGAAGTTGAACGTTTAAGTAAACAGCTGGGAGAAAATAGTAAATCTCATGATAATTTACTTGCTGATGTACAATCTAAACAAAAACAGGCAGATAGTGTTTATGAGCAGATACATAAAGATCAAGCTAAATTATCTAATTTAAAAAAACGCCAATCAGAATTAAATAGTCTTATGAAAAAATTGGCTAATGAAGAGCGTAAGCGTAAGCTTGCTGAGCAAAAAGCAGCAGCCAAAGCTAAAAAACAAAACTCAATGAATAGCAAATTGGCTTCGAGCAAGAATCAAAATAATGAAACTAAGCATATAAATTCAAATGCTATTGATAATAGTGTAGAGGATAACTCACCTTTTATGTCACGGAATTTAGTTCGCCCATATAGTGGTTCAGTTATTAGTAGTTTTGGTCAAATGCGTGATGGAGTAAAAAATAATGGCATTTTAATAGATGCTCCAAATGGTTCCCAAGTAGTCGCTGTTTCGAATGGTAGTGTTTTATTTAGTGGTGCATTGCCTGGTTTTGGACAAATTGTTGTAATTGATAATGGAAGTAATTATACGTCTATTTATAGTGGTATCATTGCTAAAGTTAAGAAGGGTGCAAGTGTGAACGCAGGTAGTGTGATTGGCTCAACTGGTAGCTCTTCAAACCAACCAATGGGTGGTGTATATTTTGAATTAAGAAGTTTAGGTAAGCCAGTTAACCCTAGTAAGATATTTTAGGCTTTAAATAAAAAAAGTGTAGTTTTAAAAACTACACTTTTTTTTAAAGCTTATTAATTTAAGCTAATTTGCTTTTTGCTAATTCTACGAATTTTGCAAATGCAGCTGCATCATGAATCGCTAAGTCAGATAATACTTTACGGTCAACGGCAACTTCAGCTTTATTTAAGCCATTAATGAAACGGCTATATGTTAAACCTAATGCACGGCAACCAGCATTAATACGCGCAATCCATAAGCTACGGAATTGACGTTTTCTTTGACGACGATCACGATAAGCGTATTGACCAGCTTTCATAACCGCTTGTTTAGCTACGCGGTAAACATTACCACGACGACCACGATAACCTTTAGCTAATGCTAATATTTTTTTGTGACGTGCACGAGCTACGACACCACGTTTTACTCTAGGCATTTAAGAAACTCCTCTAAATTATGCGTAAGGTAACATGCTACGTACATGACCCATATCGCAATGACTCACTTGTACTGTACCACGTAATTGACGTTTGTTTTTAGTTGTTTTCTTAGTCAAAATATGACGTTTGAATGCTTTAGAACGTTTGATGCCGCCACTACCTTGAACGATAAAGCGTTTTTTTGCACCAGACTTTGATTTCATTTTAGGCATAATGCACCCTTGTAAATCGAAGTTTTAATTCAAATAGCAGGTGCTTGTAAAAACAAGTCTTCATGAACCCAACTATTCACCTATAAGGGAATGATTTTAGCACATGTAATTAAATAAAGTGTAATACATTGTTGTTTAAGCGTAGTATTTTTGGTTGTATACCCATATATTTATTCTAATCTAAAATTTATTACGGATTATTTCAAGTAATCCACTATTACTAAAACCAAGGATTTTAGTTTGACTAATGTCTTGCCTAAAAAGTTTTTGTAAATAGCTAATAATTTTTTCGTTATGTAGCAAACTACTATCTTTTATTACGTCAACTAAGATAATGCCTTGTAAATTTCTAATACAAATTTGTCTGTATACTTCATCTAAAATCAAAAAGTTAGTTGTTTGTTTGTTTGTATTATTAGATCCGCTATTTATATCTATAATATTTATACCAGCATAGGATCCTATGTCTAACATGCTACCGTTTTCTAGTGTTACACATGGTTGATTTATTTCACTGATGTCAATTGATGGTGTTAAAGTTTTTTTATAACTAATAGCATCAATTAACCACAAATCTTGTTTTTTTATTAGTTCAGCATGTATGTTCTGGCAATTTGTCGTAACCTCAAGATCATCCGAGATGGATAACTCTCGAAATATTTTTAAATAGTTTGCAATACCTAGGTAGCATTCTGCATGGTTAGTTTCTATTTGTGTAGCTATATGATAAATTTCTTTTGCTTCATCACGTAGTAGCTCTATATCTATTTTATTATTTACTGATGATCGTATTGACCAATTAGCGGGTAAGCTTTGCAATGCAGCAGTTAATTTTGTAAATATTTCTTGAGGAATATTTTTATTGGTGAATGTTAGTTCAGTAGATTTACTATTGTAAACAATATATTTGCCGATTAATTGCCATCCAGCTCGAAATTTTGCTTGCTTAGTATCATCTCCAGGCCATGTTAATTGAGCATGTAATTTGCTACCATCTTGTGTTTTTAG
>JAQUVM010000010.1 GCA_028693355.1 Burkholderiales bacterium | reverse complement strand
TTATAGCAAAACAAAAAATAGTTATGAAAATAGTTTTAATAATAGTGGATTAGATACAGTTCGAAGTGATTTACTATTCTCGTCTATCGCAGATGAATATTTTGAATATATTGAACAAGTAAATGGTTTAAATGACATTGTTGAGATTGGAAAATTATTTGTTGGAGTAGAGTATGAATGCAAATAATCATCCTTTACAAATAATTGATTTTGCTGAAGTGCAAAACTCATATGTAATTGAAGCTAGTGCGGGGACAGGTAAGACTTGGACTATCGAGCGCCTTTATATTAAAGCTTTATTAGAGGCTAATGTTGAAAATTTACATGCTTTAAGTATAGAAAATATTTTAGTAGTGACATTTACAAATGATGCTACTAATGAATTAAAAGAGCGAATTAATGAGCAACTTCAATACACTATTAATGCATTAATTTATTTAAGAAATAATCCATTACCAAGTGAATTATCTAATGATTTATTTTTAGTTTATTTGTTAACTAGAGTGTCTAGTGATAATGTTATCAAAGATATTACGCAATTAACTCGTGCTTTACAAAACTTTGATCAAGCATCTATTTTTACAATTCATGGTTTTTGTCAGCGTGTATTGAGTGATTACCAATTAGAGTGTAATGTTGCACCAGATTTTGATTTAATTAGCTCAAATAAAGAAATTTTAGAAAGCATAGTTGAAAGATTTTTACGGAAAGAAATTTATACCGAAGATATTTTTGCTCATCATTTATTAAATGTGGAAAAAAATTTACGAATGATGTTTTGCCGCGATTACTCTGAGAATTTGGTGCAAAAAATTACTGATAAATTACCCAAAGATTTACTATTGTTTACAGATAATAAATGGGTAATCAAGTATCAATTTGATGAAGAGTTACAAAAAAAATCAATTAACCTACATACTTTATCTGAGCTTGGCAATGAAGAACTAGATAAAGAAGATATTGTGAGATTAAAAAGTTTATTTTTAGTTAAGCTTATTAATTTTACATACAAAGAATTTTTAAATATTGTAGATAATATCCAATATGAAACATTTGATAATTTAATCCAAAAGTTAGCAAATGGTATTGTTTATAATTCAAATTTAGCTGACATCTTATTTAAGAAGTATCCAATAGCATTTATAGATGAGTTTCAAGATACAGATGATTTACAGTGGCAAATATTTAGTTCCATATATAGCTTGAGTGTAGAGAAACGTGGACATTTAATAGTAGTTGGTGATCCTAAGCAAGCTATTTATCGTTTTCGTGGTGCAGATGTTGATACTTATTTATTTGCCGCCAAAGAAATTGGTAATAGACTTGAGCTAGTAAATAATTATCGCTCACATCCTAATATTATGAGTTTTATTAATCAGTTATTTAGTCTAGCTAATCAAAATAGCACTCTTGAAGATAGTTTTTTGGGCAATAACATTGATTATTTACATGTCGAGGCTAGTGGTAAATTTAGCAATATCTTACCTAATGCTAAAGTAGTTTCAGATATGGCGCTTGATTTAGGAGTATCACAAAGCTTTTATGATGATGAGGTGCAAATAATAGTTCCACGTGGTATTAATAATGCAGAGCGCAAAGAGCGTATGTTGCAAAATATAGCTCTAGAAATATTAAGCTTATTAGCTGTTAATCCTAATTTAAAAGGCAAAATTGCTATTTTAGTTACTACTTCTTATGAAGCTACGGAAGTTGTTGGCTTTCTTCGTAGATATAATTTAAAAGTAGCGGAGCTTCGGCTTGGTAATATTTTTGCAACGAATACAGCTCATGATTTACATAAGTTACTTTTAGCAATTTTTGATTTAAATACGCGAAACAATTTTATTAGTGCATTAACAGTGCCTATCTTAAATATATCATTTGCTGAATTATCGACTGATGATAGTGGTAATAATTTAATTTTAGAGAAATGGTATAAAAGATTTTTTGAATATAATGGAATTTGGCAGAAAAAAGGGATATTTTCAGTGGTGTATCATTTAATTGATGATATTGTTGAAGATGGTAATTCTAATTTAAATAATCGTGAATTAGCCAATTTATACCAATTAGCTGAGCTTTTAGTCAAGCAAATGCGCACCCTTAGCACTCAATCAGAGTTATTATTTTGGTTTAAACAAAAAATAAATGATGCTAATAATAGTATGAGTAATAATTTAGATGGAGAAAATGAAGAATTAGTACGTTTAGATACTGATGATGAGCAAATTACTATTACTACGCAACATTCATCAAAAGGACTAGAGTATGAAATATTATTTTGCCCTTTTTTTAAGGCTAATAATACACTAGATAAAGATTATAATTATAATCGTCCATTTTTTAGTAGCTATACAGATAATGGTGCAAAAACATCAAGCATAATTACAGATAATCGACTAGGTAAACAAATTATAACTAATGATAATAAAGAAATTAATCGACTGAACTATGTAGCTCTTACTCGTGCAAAAAGTCGTATATACATCTTTCTAGAACAAGTTACCATAACTAAAAGTACAGGCAAATATTCATCTATGAGTAAGCCAGATAAAATAGGTGAACTATTTGGTTTTGTGGCTGATGATCCAAGTGATAATAGTCATGCATTGTTTAATTATCCAATGTTTTTTAGTAATGAACCAATGTTGGCATTAAAGCGGCCAGCTGAACATAAAGGTGTAGTAGTTTTTAGGCGTGATAATATTTTTGAAGGCGAGCTAAATAAGTTAGCAAATTATGTAAGTAATAACTTGGTAAAAAATATTGACTTGACAAATAATAAAGATTTGGATAGTTTAACTATTATTAATCCTGCTTTAATGCGTCAAAGTTATACTGCTATAACAACTCATGATAATGATATGAATTATACCGATTATTATGTAAAAGAAGTTTCTTTTGTAGAGTCGCCAAAGTATAAATATCCAGTATTAACTGATGGTGAATTGCGTGGAGCTAAATTTGGTATTTTATTTCATAATTTATGTGAAGAGTATCCATTTAATAAATTATGTTTGGATAAATTAATTCAACCTTATAACTTTATTGATAAATCTGATATAGCTTTACAATTGACAAATATGATCGAAGATACTTTTAATTATCCTATATTAGATGGTTATTCATTAAATAATATTGAGTATAAGATGCATGAGCTTGAGTTTAATTTAACTATTGCTAATCCTATTAATATTGCTAATGAATTATGCGATATTTTTGCTAAATATTTTGGTGATAAGCATTTGTTTACTGAGAGTTGTAAAACGTTAAATAAAATAGATAATGGATTTCTGGTAGGATTTATTGATTTATTTTTTGAATATAATGGAAAATATTGGGTGTTAGATTATAAAACCAACGCTTTAAATAATTATACTTTTTCACGAGTTAATGATAGTACAGAGATTATTAATTCTATGGCAGAACATCACTATTACTTACAGTATGTATTATATTTGGTTGCAATTAAACGTTATTTAGAGCAGCGCTTAGCAATTGATGATGCCACACATTTATTAGGTGGGAGTATTTACTTTTATGTGAAGGGTATTTTTACTGATAATCATATTAGTAATGATGGAATTTTTATTGATGATAGTTGTGGGCAAATGATAAGCGAAGTTGATGATTTGTTAAGAGGAGTCAAAAATGTTTAAAGATGAGTTATCTCCTCTTACATTACAACTGGTAAAACTATCTGATAAAGATTTACCCGACTCGGAAAAAGTTATTTTAGCGAATGTTATTGAAATATTATTTGATGATATTAGTAACGGAAATAGTTGTTCTAGATTATCAGAAATAGCTAATAAGTTAGAGGTATCTGAAACTATGATAACAAGTGTTTTGCAAAAAAGTGATTTGGTTGCTTTTTATACTAAATTGACAGATTTAGAACCTAAACCAATTAGTTATTGGCAAATAGGCAATGATGTTTTAATTTATATTAGTAGGTATTTTGCTTATGAAAAATCAATTGCAGAAAATATACTTTTACTTACAAAATCATTACCAAGTATAGATCAGAATTTAAAACAAGATAGATTTTCATCGCTAGACTTATTAAGCGATGCTATTGATAAACCAAATAAAGCCCAATTACAAGCTATTAAACATAGTGTTGATAATCGTTTTAGTATCATTACAGGTGGACCTGGTACTGGTAAAACAACTACTGTTACTTTATTACTGTGGGTGTTATATCAAATATATGGTTATGATACTAAAGTACAAATAGCAGCGCCCACTGGTAAAGCTGCTAAACGGGTTTCCGATTCAATAATTAACAGCATAAAAGATTTATCTGCACACATTGATATAAGCTGCTTTGATAAATTAATAGCAAATAAAAATAATTATTCAACTATTCATAAACTATTGGGTACTAATAGTGAGAGTATCCATTTTCGTCACGATAAAAATAATCCTTTAGATATAGAAATATTAATTATTGATGAATCGTCAATGATAGGATTGCCATTATTTAGTAAGTTATTAAATGCTTTAGATAGTAATAAATTAAAGCATATAGTATTTTTGGGTGATAAAAATCAACTGTCATCTGTTGAAGAAGGTTATGTCTTTGCGTCATTAGTTAATTTAGTAATTACAGATACCAATTATAATCCACAGGATTTATTTGATCTACATACAGAAGTTATACTGGCAAGCACTTTAACTGTAGGTAAACGAAATAGTGAGATAATAAATAATTTGGCTAATGCAATACTATCTAATCAAAATATGCTTATAGAAACTATATTAGAGCATGATAAACTAATTCATAATCTTGATTTACAAAAAATTATTATGAGAAATTTTTTAGATAAAAATAGCCTTATAAGTTATATGGTATTTATGCAAAATATTAGCAACTCTCCAAATGAGGATGATTTAAGAGCAGCATTTAAACAATTTAGTCAAAATATCAATTTATGTGTGACAAATACTGGCATATTTGGTGCTGAAAATATAAATTTAGAATTAGAGCGCAAAATTAAACAGAAATATGCTATTCATAATGAATGGTATACTGGGCGCGCAATTATGGTGTTACAAAATGATTATATCAATGATGTTTTTAATGGAGATGTAGGTATTTGTATTTTAGATAATTCAAATCATCCACGAATTTATTTTGCCAATGGACGCAGTTATATTCCAGAGCTATTACCAAAATTTACTTTAGCATATGCAATTACGATTCATAAATCGCAAGGATCTGAATATGAAAATATAAACATAATTTTGCCAAATGTTAATAATAATGATAATTTAGCTAGTTTATTAAATAGAAACTTAATTTATACAGCGATCACTCGTGCTAAAAATAACTTAGCAATTTTTGCTGATGTTAATACAGTAATCGAAGCTAGTAATAATTTAGTTTCTCGTAATAGTGGACTAGTTAGCTTAATATCTAATTTTCGCTAGTAATAATTATGGATAAATTACCTCTAATATCAAGATTATGTACTTGGTGAGGGGTGATAATATTATCACCTTTATTTACTTCATAACCATTAATAATACCATTACCGTTAATAATACTAAGTATCGAGTATGGTACGTTGAGATTTAATTTAGGTAAGTGTCCATTGACATCTAGTTTACCAACTTTAAAGTATTTATTCATGGTAAGAATCTGAAACGTACTGTCTTCATTCATACTTATTGGTTCATATGTTTCTGGTGCAGATTGATGTGGAACATTTATTACATCCAATGATTTAGTTATATGTAACTCACGTAAATTGCCTTTGTCATCTGTTCTGTCATAATCATATAAACGATATGTTGTATCAGAAGATTGTTGAACCTCAAGAATTAATGCTCCAGCTCCTATTGCATGAACTGTGCCCGTTGGAACTGGGAAAAAGTCTCCTGCTTTGATGGAGGTCTCAGTTAATAATTCTGCCCATTTTCCATTTTTTACTAGTAAATTTAATTCTTCTTTTGATTTTGCTTTGTGTCCGTATATGATCGAACTATTTGGCTTTGCATCTAATATATACCAACATTCAAATTTACCCAGGTCATTTTCTACTTCTTTGGCATATTTATCATCAGGATGCACTTGTACACTAAGTTTATCATTGGCATCAATTATTTTTATCATTAATGGAAATTCATTAGCATTACTTCCACCAAATAATTCAGGGTTATTTTTATACAAATCAGCTAGTGATGTGCCCGCAAACTTACCATTTTTAATATAAGTTGCACCATTTTTATGCGCACTAACGCTCCAACTTTCACCTGTTTTATTACTTGGGATATTATAACCATAATCGCTTTTAAGGCGGTTGCCACCCCAAATTCGTTCTTTAAATATTGACTCTAGAAATAATAATTCCACAATACTATCCTGCATAATTAGTTAGTTTTTTGATATTAAAAGTATTTAACAATGAGATTGTTGCAATACTTAAGCATACCATGATAATTAGGTGATAACTTTGAGTAATTTCCATAATTGAACTAGTCCATAATGGTGTAATTCCAGCACCTAAGATATAAGCAAAGTTATAGCAAACAGCTATACCAGAGTAGCGAATTGTGGTCGGAAATAAATCAGCTAAAATAGCAAAAAATAATCCATTAACACCAGCTAAAACAAATGAAATAATAATTACCCATAAATATAATTTATCGATTTGCCCTAAATTTATAATTTCTAATGCAATTGCTGTAAATATCCCTACTAATCCGAGTAATGAAACTCTGAGTATAGTTATGGGGTTAATAAATTTTACTAAGTATGCAAATAACAAAGATGCACATGCCATTGTTATTGCACCAACAGCACTTATACCTGCTGTTTGACTTAATTCAAAATGATAATATGTGACAAAAAGAGTTGGTAAAAATACATGGAAAATTGATGTGGTTAGCGATACAATGATCGATAGTAAGATACCACTAATAATGGGATATCGGTAGTTTTTAAATAATTCAACGAGTGGTATTTTATTTATTTGTTTTTGTTTTTGTATTTCTTGGTATGCTTCACTTTCACTTATTGATCTACGGATATAAAAACCTATAATTGTTAATAGGCTACCAAAGAGAAAAGGTAGTCGCCAACCAATACTATGCATAAATTCAGGGCTTGTATATGTGGTTAGTAGTTTTATTCCTTGCGAGCCAGTTGCAACAGCAAAATTTGCGCCAAAAGTAAGCCATGCACAGGCAAAGAAATAATTTGCAGATTTAAATTTTTCAGCGATATAGGTGATAGAGCCTGGTACTTCACCCCCTACCGAAAACCCTTGTAATATCCGCATAATTATGAGTAAGGCAGTTGCAAAATAGCCAATTTGCGCATAAGTAGGTAATAATCCAATAACAAGTGATGGTAATGACATTAATAGTATTGATATTGTAAAGACTGATTTGCGTCCATACTTATCACCAAGATGACCTAAAATAATCCCGCCAACTGGACGAAGTAGATAACTAATTGCGATGGTTAAATATGTGAACCATACAGCCTTATTATTTAATCCTTGTGGAAAAAATACTTCGGCTAAAATTGGTGTTAAAAAAACAAATGCAATAAAATCAAAAATCTCAAAGATACTACCAATTGTTGTAGCAATAATTAATTTTTTATTAGTTGCGTTATTGACTTTAGTTTGCATAATTATTTGCCACTATTTTAAAGTTGTTAAATTTTGTTCTAATCTGAAATATTATTAGGAGGCACCTTATCTATGATTGATAAGTACTCTAATATAATTCATTAGCTATTATTAAGGGTTATTATAACAAAATTTGAAATTAGAACTAACTCATTTTCAAACTGTACTACTTGATCCTATTTTAAGATATTATTCGTAAGTGTTTTTGCTCATTGTCGTGTAAATTTTATATATTATTTCAACTAAAGTTATATACCAAATTTACTAAATAACTGAGTTTTATTTTTGCTAATGGCATAAATCTATCTAATATGAAGTTTTGAGCATATATATTAGACACTTGGTTAATACTAAGTTAAAGTTAGCAATTAAGGCATCATATTTCTGATAGGCACTCTAATAAAAAATCTTTGATTATATTAATGATATATTTATTACTGTATTGATTAATAATTACATAAATACCAAGGGAATCTACTTTCCATTCTGGTAATATATGAACAAGTTCTAGATTTGTATTTTTTATAGTTAAATTTATTAGAGGTGCTATAACTTCATTTGATAAAATTAACTCTAAATTTTGGTCAGAATTATTTGTCCTAATTTTATTTGGGTTATCTATGCATTGAATTTGATTACTATCTGCATTGATAAATCTTATCTGCTTTACTGGGGTATAGTCTGGCACAATTACGCCTACTAAATTATGACTTTTTAATTCGTCTAAGTTTTTTGGAGTACCATATTTTTTTATATACTCTTTTGTGCAATATAGTTCGCCATAAATATTTTTTTCTATATGTATTGCTTGCATGTTGTCAGCAAATTGCCGATTTAGGGTTAAGCATATGTCTAAATTTGATGAAAGGATTTCATATGCACTATTTGAATATAATATCTCTAATTTTAAATTTGGGTAATTAGCAAGAAATTTAGGGATTTTAGGTGTTATATAACCCCGAGACACTATAATTGGCAATTGTATTTTAAATGTTCCTCTGATATCATTATTATTAAGACTTGATTCAGGCTTTGATTTCATTAAGCAAATTTGCTCGACAATTGGATTTAAATGATTAATAATTTGCTTGTATAGTGACTCTGCAAATGTAGAACGGTACATAACATTTTTTTTCATTATGAATAGATTAGTTTCAAAAAAAACTTCTAGATGCTTGATTTTTCTGCTTATAGTAGATGTACTTGTTTTTAAAGAGACTGCTGCAGCGCTATAATTTTTAAGCTCATACACTTCTTTAAAAATAAGCAAATCATTTAAGGAAAATTCTGCTAGCAAACTACTTATTTCTGCTTTATAATTTTTCATTTTATCCTTAACTCTATAATATATGAAATTATTATAAGCACCTGTTATGTCTTTACTATATGTGGTTTTTAGATGGTTATAATACACCATAATTATTGTACCATAAATATAATGCAATCCAAATACATAATTAGTAATTATAATTACTAATGGCGAATATTTTTAGTTATAAATATATTTATGGTTGTGTCATTGAGATACACACACTAATCTGAAAGCACCTTTAAGATTATCATGACGATTACAAGATGTGTTTTGGAAGTCAACTACATTGCTGTCAAATAATCCATTTTCTTTAAAATAAGTTACTCCTAATCTACCAACGTCATATTTATTTGTGTTATATGTCCAATTTTCACAGTTAGAGTCAGCTTGTTTCCATTCTTTGTTTAGTCCTGTCCATGTATACATTGTATTGCGATAGGGTATCCAATTATATTGATCACCTTGGGCTCCTAATACGTTTTTTAGGTTAAATGCAAGGTTTGTAGTCCCTATGGTAAGTTTAGTTTTAATATCTTTATACTCTGTGTCTGAGGTAAAGACCCAATTGATTGGCTTTGGCAATGCTTGGCGCTTAGTTTTCAGGTAAATATGGAATAGGCAAATATGCAATTAGCTTATTTTATGTTTGCAATATGATGAAAAGTAGAATTAATGTAATTATTACAGTGTATTAATATGTTGGTGATTTATTGGGTGTGAAAAATGCATGTGTATAAAAGCAACATTTTGCTGCTATTAGTACTTATTTTATAAAAATAAAAATTAGCGTTTGCGATGATCTGCTTATTTTATCTTTTAGGATAATTATTAATTGCTAAATGAGTTCATCAACTATTTACATGCCTGATGGAATAATGCTACCATTATGCTTATGCTAGTTTGAGAGGATGAGTCATGAAAAAAACTATACTAGGATTATTTGTTATTTTACCAGTTGCGTCATATGCTACAGGCATGGCAGTAGGTTTAGATAATCTATATTTTAAAAATAATAACAAAACTAATGAAATAGTTTCTATATCAAACTTAGCCGAAAATAAGTCTAAGTTTATTATACCATCTAATAGCATGTGTAAAATAAATACAAAAATTATGTTTTTACCATCTGACTATGAGAGTGCAAGTGAAAATAATGCAAGCTATGTTATATCAATAAAGGGTAATAATTATAATAATGACATAGTTATGGATAAGTTTGGGCTTTCATTAGCATATGATTCATTTATTAAAGCACCTTATAGCGGTGATGTTAAGAATTTTACATTTGCAGGTTATTGTGGTAGTAAATATCAACAATCTCGTTATTTGAGCGTTGGCGATCCTGAAAATAGTGATGATATGCCAGAGTTTAAACTTTCAAATTGTAAAGAGAGTTCAAACTTTATTTATACGATTAGTAAGTCATATATAAAGGTTGCTAAAAAAGTACCAGCAGCTAATTTTAAAAATATTCCAGAGTGTAATTTGGTTTCAGAAGAGAGTAAATAATGAGATTAAAAACTGTTGCTAAGTATTCTGCATATACAGTGCTTGGACTAATTGGGTTAACAATTGCTGCCGTTGCATCGGTTGTATTATTTGTTAATCCTAATAAATTTAAACCAGTGATTATAGAGTCAGTACATAAAGCAACAGGTCGCACACTTGTAATGAATGGTGATATCTCTTGGCAAATTTACCCTAATTTAGGGGTAGTTATAAAAGATATTTCGTTATCTAATCCAGAAAGTTTTCAAGTAGGTCAAATGCTGTCTTTAAAATCTGCAGACGTTTCGGTTGCTTTACTTCCTCTATTAGATAATCATATTGTGGTTAAGAGTTTAATAATTGATGGATTAAATACTAGCTTAATTCAAAAAAATGGAATTAATAACTGGACCTTTGTGGCTCAAGCAGAATCAGAAGCTTCGTCATCAGGTGAAGGCAAAGCTAAGCCATTATACTTAGAAATGACAAAGTTTAGCTTAACTAATAGTAATATTAAATTTGATAACTATGATAAGCCACAACATTTTGCTTTGAACAATGCAAATTTAGTAGTTGATACTAAATTTGGTGGTATTATTAAATTTGATCAAGCAAGTGATTTGCTTGAGTTAAGTAAGGTTAGTATTAATTATAATGATGCATTAGTTGGTGATATAGATGCGAAGTTACAAAATTTTGAGAGCCCTGTATATAGTGCTAATTTAGATTTTTCAACTATTAAAATTAACTCTTTAGCTAAGCAATTTGCAATTAAGGGTGTTCCCGAAGCTGATTTCTTAAATAAAGCTAGTTTATCTGGTAGTATTAATGGTGATATTAATAATGCAAGCATTAAAGATTTCAAATTTAATTTTGGTGAGAAAATAAAAGGTGGAATTAGTCTTAACTTAAAGAATTTTAAAAATCCTGCTTATAGTGGTAATTTAAATTTAGAACCATTTAATTTAAATAGTGTATTAGATGCATTAAAAATTGCAGTTCCAACTAGAAAAAATATGCCGTTATTAAATAATTTTGCAATTAGTAGCAAAGGCTTTTCTGGTAATATGAGTAACATCAATTTAGATGGGTTACATTTATCAATTGGTAAAATTGTAAACGTAGACTTTGGAGCATTAGCGGTAAAAGATTTTGCAAAACCATCTATAACTGGTAGTATCAAGTTACAGCCATTAAACTTAAATCAAGCTCTTGATGGTTTAAACATAGCTAAAAAAGAGCGTAATGGTATGACATTACTAAATAATTTTGCGGTTAGTAGCTCAAGCTTTATTATTAATATGACAGGCACTACTGCTGAAAATCTAAATAGCATGAGTTTTAAAAATCTTCAATTAGATGTTGGAAACTTGATTAAAACTTCATTTGCAAGTTTAGCCGTTAGTCAGCCTATGAGCAAAACCCCAACTATAAATGCAACGTCATTTAATTTGCAACCATTAAACTTAAATCAAGCTCTTGATGCATTAAATATAGCCAAGTCTGAACGCAAGGGAATGAGTTTATTAAATACATTTTCTATGAGTAGTGCATCAATATCAGGCTCGACAAGTAATATTGCTTTAAAAAGTGTTAATGTTGCTGCCGGTGGATTGGTTAAAGCTGGTTTCTCTACTTTAAATTTAGTAAATGGAGCTACTCAGTCAGCTAGTGGAAGCGTTAGTATACCTGTATTTTCATTAAATAAAGTGATGCAACAAATGGGTATGGAACCAGTTAAAATTGCAAATAAACATATTTTAGATAATGTAGCTATAAATACAGGATTTGTAGCTTCTGCAAATAGTATGAAACTTACAAATATGAGTGCATTACTTGGTAAATCAAAAATTGCTGGAAATATAAATGCGAGTTCATTTAAGCCATTAGCTGTGGAAAATAATGTTACAATTGATCAAATTGATGTAGCAGATTTTAGTGATATTAATGGTTATAAGTTACCAATTTCTGGTTTAAAATTAGTTGGTAATGCAAAAGTTGCAAGTAGCCTTGATATGGCCACATTAAATGCTAAACAAAATGTTTCAATGAATCAAATTTTACTTCGTGGCGTGAATGTAGATAAACTAATTCTGCAATTAAATGATATCATTAATAGTGTAGGAAAGTCTGGTGGTACAGGTCTTGATATTGTAATGAGTTCTGCCGGTGCAGCAACTGCATTAAATAAAATGAAAGAACAAGTAGCACAATATGCAAAACCAGGCAACAAAGATTTATCTCAAGTGACTGATCTTGGCTCATTTAGTGGTAATGCATTAATTACTAATGGAAGAGCTAATCCATCTAACTTTAGTCTATCTGGTAGTACGTTGAAGATGATGGGTAATGGTTCCGTAAATCTTGCAGGGAAACGTGAGATATCATATAAAACAACTAGCCAACTCTTAACTAAAGGTATTAATCCTATATTTGAAAAGTTAGTGGTAACAGCTAATGTTTCTGGTTCAATTGATGATCCAAGTGCTAGTTTAGATTGGGGATCTTTGCAGCAACAAATTTTAAAATATGTGGTGCAACAAAATAAGGGACAGATTAAGAATGCTATTAGTCAGCAAATAAATAATGCTGTAGGTGGTCAAGTTAATAAAGCTGTTGGTCAACAAAATGGCAATCAGGCAGTTGATGCAGTGAGCACTGGAGTGACTAATGTGATAGGTAAATTATTTGGTAATTAAAATTCATTGAACATAATGTTTAATAAAAAGGAAAATATATGCCATTATTAGAAAGTTTTACGGTAGATCATACAATTATGCCAGCTCCAGCTGTGCGTAAAGCAAAAGAAATGACAACTCCAAGCGGAGATGAAATTACGGTTTATGATTTGCGCTTTTGTCGCCCAAATCAAGCAATTTTAACTGAGAAAGGTATTCATACATTAGAGCATTTATTTGCTGGTTTTATGCGTGATCATCTTAATCATGATGGTTGTGAAATTATTGATATTTCACCAATGGGGTGCAGAACTGGTTTTTATATGAGTGTGATTGGGCGTCCTAGCGAAGAGCAAATTGCAAATGCTTGGTTAAATTCTATGTTTGATGTAGTGAAAGTACATAAAATTCCCGAAGCTAATGAATATCAGTGTGGAACATTTATTATGCATTCATTAACAGAAGCAAAAGCAATTGCTGAAAAAATTATTGCTGATGGAATTGATATAATGAAGAATGAGGAAATTTCACTAGACCTTGATAAGGTAGAGTAAAATGGAACTTAAATGGCAAATTACTGATGATGTTATTGCTCGTAAGCTTGGTTTAGCTGATGCTAAACATATTTTTCCTGTTGTGGATCGTAATCGTAGCTATTTAAGACAGTGGCTTCCATGGGTGGACTTTAATGTGTCTGTTTTTGATAGCCGAGATTTTGTCCGTGATGCTTTGGTCGGATATCGTACTAATGAGTCATTACATTTAGGCTTGTGGGGCAACGAAGAAAAAGATTTTATTGGCGTCTGTGGTTTTTATTCTATCAAAGATGGGGTAGCTAAGTTAGGTTATTGGATAGATGAGAAACAACGAGGCCATGGTATTGTCTTGGCATCTTGTCAGAAGTTTATTGACTATGCGTTTAATGACTTAGGAATTAATGAAGTTGTTATCCGCGCTGCAGTTGGTAATTTAGCAAGTCAAACTATAGCTAAAAAGCTAAGTATGCAATATAAAGATACTATTAAAGATGCGGAATGGTTATATGATCATTATGTAGATCATCAAATTTATAGCATTTTAAAACAAGATTATAATGTTTAAAGTTATAATGGTTTAAAAGCTGACATTTTGTCAGCTATTTTTTTGATATAATGCGGTGTGTTTTATAAACTGATGTAGGTAAGATGTGAGAAGAATAAATTTTGTGACATGTATTTTTACGCTAGGTATTTCTATGCTTTTTATATATATTGTTGCGTATTTCTTACCAATTACTAATCAGGCTATAGTTAGTAATTCATCAGTTAATGTTTTTTCAAAAAGTGGCGGGATTATAGATAAAGTATTGGTAAAGAATGGTCAATATCTTAATAATGGTGAATCTGCTCTAATTATAAAAAATCAAGGTTTAGAAAATGAATATAGTATAGCTAAACAACAATTAGATGAAACAATTACACTTTTAGGTATTATAAAATCTCGCATTATTGCATTAAACTCAAATTTAACTAGGGCTAATCTTCAGCTAAATAATTTTCAGAAAATACTTATCGAGAATAATAATGAAGATGATGTTTCTGGAATAAACGAACGAATTAAAACACAACAAAATATAGTAATTGAACTTCAAAAACAATTAGGTCTTAGTAACACAGAGTTAATTAAGATTCAAACGCAAAGTATTATATATAATAAGCAATTAGATATGATTAAAGATGAAATAAATGCACTGACTGTCAGAGCTGAAAATTCAGGTTATATTCAGGATCTAATGATACTTCAAGGTAGTAAAGTAGATTCTAACCAAAAATTGTTTACTTTAATTCATCCAGAAAATCAAAAAATAATTGCATATTTTAGCGAAAATGACCTACAAAAAATTCATGAGGGTGACAAAGTAATGATTTTTCCACGAGCTTATTTAGGTTCGCATCAAGAGGATGGGGAAATAGTTGCAGGTAATTGGAGTATCCCTGTTAGTATAGTAGAAAGCACTAATCAACGTTATTTGATTAATAGCCCTAAACGAATCCCAGTTGAAATTTCAGTTACGAGTCAGCCAAATACAAAATACCCTTTAGATTCTGGCATGAGTGTATATGTTTACGTCATTGGAAAATAACTTGCTATGAAAGCGTTTGCAAAAATCATTGCACGACAAGATAGGTTTTGGCTTATAAGATTTATTCTTATTAAAGTTATATTTTTATTACTGCTATCTACGCCATTGCAAATTATACTTCTTCCAGAGTTTCCTGCATTATATGTGATATATGCAGTTATTGGCCTGATAGCTGTAGATGTGATGCTCTTTAATCATCATTATAAAAAAGATCAACTATATTTATTTTTTGTAATATCTGTTATTGTAACTACAAAGATATTATCAATATTTGCTTTTAATAATATTTTGCTAATTACGGCTTCAATATTTGCAATTACTGTATTATTCTATGTTGTGAAATCCGCTATAAAGATTTATTCAGTTGTTTTACTTGGATTTATCTTGAGTCTTTTTATACAAAAGGTATTTAGCCTTTCAGATTTATATCATGGTGCGAATTTTTCGCTTTATTTTTTTATATGTGCTAGCTATTTGTTTTGGGTTGATAAAATTCTATCTTCTTTATATGAGCGTATTTGGAGAGCTACCAGTGGCGTATATATCGAGCAAACAATTGATGTTATAAAGACAAGCAATTCTTCATACTCTATATACTATGCTATTTTTGAACGGCTCAAATTAATAAAAAACAAAAATCAGCAAGTAAGAGCCAAGAGATTTTATGATAGTTTAGTAGAGTATAATTATTTTATACATTGGCTAAAAAAATCTAATGTAGCTATTTTAGATGATTTTGATAATATTGTTAGTGATTTAAAAATATTACAAATAGCGGTTATTTATAATCATGTTGCATTTCATATTGTATCAAATAGCCAAATTGAACATATGCAAATTCATAATGAGTTATTTAATAAGCTTGTGAATAGTTGGAATGAATTATGCAAATAGATACACGAATAATAAATCTTAGATTAGCAATTATGATTATAGCAATTAGTTTTTCTATATTAGCTACATACATAAGTAATATCAATGAGTTTATCTTTCTTCCAATGTTAGTTGCATTTTATTACATGCCATTTCGCTTTAGAGTTTCCTTTAAAGTTATTTATCCTCGATTTATGGCTGCGTTATTTAGTTTAGCCATAGGTTTAATTATTTATGAATTATTTCTATATTACCAATTAAATTTTAATATACTTGTGATGGTTTTATTGGTGGTATCTATATTATTTTGTTTTGCTAATTTTTTTTGTGGATTAGCAAGCTTAAGTTCAATAATTATTTTTGCTTATTGTTCAATTTTACACGTAAAAATACTAGAAAGTGGTTTAATAGTCCTATTAGCCATTGTATTGGCAACATTGATAGTATTATTTAGTGAGTATATTGCTTTTAGAGTTTTTGATTTTAATAATTCTAAATTAATTAATCAAGATGAAATTAAATTATTAATTACGAATAGCTGGGGGAAATTTAATCTCCTTAGTACTAATAATGTAGAAGCTTCAACTGATGAAATTAATCAAGTATTGCATGGAATAGAGCATTATTTGGAACACATAAAGGAATTGAAGCTAAATTGTATAGAGTCTTTTTCTAATGAGTGTGAAATAATTAATGAATTAGATAATCACCATAATAGGTTATCTTCAATTTATGATGCATTATCAAAATTAGCATACGACGTACTATCTAGAAAGAATCATTTACTTAGTAATAATCGTTATGATCATATTAAACAAGAAAATTTATATAATTAGATAAAGAATATAATATTCTTTATCTAATTATATAATACTTTTTATATAGTTAATGATAACTAAATGAGAGTGATCAGAAAATTCAGCTAATTTTTCTGCTGAGGATGTTACTTGATCACTTTCTAACCTATTTAAAAGAGTCACTGCAATCATTGTTGCGGGTATTTCGGCTTGGTGGCAAAAAGCAGCTAATGCGCTTGACTCCATTTCAAAGTTATATATATCAAGATCTCGAATATTATTAAAAAATTCTTTACGCCATTCTTCATCCTGTCTACTTTGCATTGCTCCATCGTAACGGCACTGTCCGAGATAGAAATCATCAGCCGCAATACTATTACCAATGATGATATCAAATGATAAGTTATCAGGCTGAGCAGAGTAAATTTTATTTACTAATTTTTGATTAAACTGTGTTGGAATATTAACTTGCTTATCTAATTCATTAGTAGCATAGTATGGTGATAAATCTGGCATAAAAGCTTGCTTAGTAATAACTACTGTGCCAGGTTTTATTCCTATACCTCCAGATGTTCCAACCCTAATATATTCTACTTTATTATTACCCGCATAATGTAATATTTTGGTTAAAGCATGTAGCACAGTATCCATGGTTGTGTTTCCCATACCATGAGATATAGAAAGTATTTTACCTATTCGATAAATAGCAAAATCAGCAGAATTTATAATATTGATTGGATCAAAGAAATTGCTATCAATATTTAAAACTTCATGAGCTAGTTTTTTAGCTAATACTTTTGCACGATTGGTGCTTCCTTGCATGATAACATGAGTTATACCGCTAAATTTTGCTAAGTTTTCATTACTTAGCTCTATGCCAAAATGAAATGAATAGTTTTCTTTTATTGTGTCTAGCTGAGAGTTAATTTTCATGATAATTTACCTATGATTTTATTATATAGTCAATGACGGCAGCGCTTGCTTTTTGAATGTGGCTCTGAATACTAATCTGCTTATAATTACTAATAATATCTGCATCATGTTCATTCTTCAGGCGTTCTGATGCTGTTTCCAGTATTGTTATTGCTGGAATTTCAAACTCTTTACAAATTGCAAAGAAACATCCAGACTCCATATCAATTCCTTTTATGCCTTTTTCCTGTGCTTTTTCTAGGTAATCATCACTTTCTTCTTTTGTATAATTCACATTAAGTGCTCCATTTAGCCTCCATTGTCCATTATAAAAACCTTTTGTTGCAAGGATTTTTCCATATTGCAATTTATGTGAACTAAATGATGTAAATGATTTTAGAAATTTATCATCAACAGAACTATCATATGAATAAGTTTTGCCAAATTCTATATTATCCCATTGAGAAATAAAATTATGATTTACAGCAGTGTTAGATATGATTAACTCTTTGACAGGCACACCTATACCTCCGCCTGGGCTAATTCTAATGAATTTTGGATTAATAGCTTTTGCATGCCATAATAATTTTATGACTTCATTAATACAAATTAGTAGTGATGGAGAACCAACGCCATGAGAAATTATCAATGTATTTGCTATCTTGAAAATATGATATCTTTCATCTTTAGCTATTGTACTGCAATTAATTTTTATATCTTGTAATCCGTAGAGTTTACTCGTTAACTGATTAGCAAAATAATCAGCATCATTATTTGAACGAGTAAAAACTACATATTTTATATCGCCAAACATTTTTTCTAATTCCATGCTCGAATCAAGCCCGAGATGGTATAAGTAATCAATACCAATCTCTTGTAATCGATTGTTTAATTTATTTATATTCACGATAGTTCTTTCTGTTTTTTATAAATGAATAGCCCAGAAAATAGAGTGAAAATTAATGTTAGTGCTAAACTACCAAAAACTTTGAATTTAACCCATACATATTCGCTAAAGTGAAATGCAATCACTAAGTTTAATATACCCATACCAATAAAAAATATTATCCATAGTAAATTTAGTTGTTTCCATGATCCATCATTAATACTTATTTGTTCACCTAGAAGTGCTTTTAGAGGGTTTTTACCCATTTTTCCAGCAATAAACATTCCTATTGCAAATGCCCAATATAGTGCAGTTGGTTTTACCATGATAAAAGTTTTATTATGAAAAGCTATTGTAAGAGTACCTAGTACAGTAATTAATAAAGTACTGATCCAAGTATTTTTACTTACTTTTTTTGTGGTAATTTTATTTATGGCTACTTGTAACCAACTTGCAATAATACATACAAGGGTTGCTGTGTAAATGTTTTTTGTAATGTAATATGCTACAAAGAAAGCAATTAATGGCATCATTTCAATTAAGAAGTTATTTTTCATAAATTAAATCTATCTTTTAAAATATAATCAAAAATTTAGTTTTTTATTTAACGTATTTTAATTATGGGTAAATAAAACTGATAAAATGCGTCTAAACATATAAATATATTAGACGCATTTTGAAGTATGACATAGTCAAAATCTGAAAGGGGAATATTTTATAATGTTTCTAGAACAAGTTTCATCATGCTTGTAAAAGCATTTTGGCGTTCTTCACTGCTAGTTGCTTCATGTGTAACTAACGAATCAGAGATAGTTAATACGCAAGTTGCTTTTTTTCCTAAAGCTTTAGCATTATGAAGAAGTGCAAATGATTCCATTTCAACACACACGCAGTCATGCTTTGCTCTAATCTCTTTATATTCATCAAAGTTTGTGCGGTAGAAAACATCTGAAGAATGCACACGAGAGTGGTGTATGTTTAAATCTAATTTTTTAGCCGTCGCTAAAATTTCATTATTAAGAGATACGTCGGCTGCTATAACATCTTTATCATATCCATTTTGAGTTTTTGCATAGCTTGATTCGCTCCATGCCTCATTTACTAATACTATCTCATATAAGTTTATATCTTTATCATATGATCCAGCAGACCCGATACGGATAATATTTTTTACATCATAAAAAGCAAATAATTCGTAAGAGTATATACCTATACTTGGCATACCCATACCACTACCCATTACAGATACTTTTTTACCATTGTAATATCCTGTATATCCTAGCATACCTCTAACTGCATTAAATTGCTCAACATCTGTCAAGAAAGTATCAGCAATAAATTTTGCGCGAAGTGGATCTCCAGGCATTAATACTGTTTCAGCAATTTGATTTTTATCTTTAACTTCTATATGTGGAGTAGGTATTGCCATTTATTTTTCCTTAAAACTAATTTATATCGGCTGTATTTTACTAAATAGATGAGTGTTTGTGTTGAAGCTTTATTGTGCGGTGCAAGTAATATTTGATGCAGGCATGGACAAATATATCATATGTATGAAAACGAAATAAATATAATAACAAATTGCTGATACTTCTCTTATTCCAAAAAAAATCTCATGCATTCTAAGATTGCGTTGTATGGTTGATTTGGCCTATGTAACAATTATGACACTAAGGTGAAATTTAATCATTATGAAATATTTTAAAAGTAAAAGGAAGAACTTATGAAGCGTATAATTTTATCTATACTTGGTATAGCTACCATTACAACAGCTAGTGCAGTAGTTGGTGGAACGCAGAATGTACCAGCATCACAACTAAAATCTAAACCTAGTATCGTATCTAAGGTAGTTGGATACGATTTTTATTTTAATTACGGTCGAGGAGTGAGTAGAGTTGATTTCTACAACACATATTATGAAGAAGGCTGTGCTCAAGGGAGTGGACTGAGTCTTTATGGTAATTATCAAGGGCATCTCCACATACAAATACCTGTAACAAACTGCTATTCAGCGCAACCAGAAATCTCGTTCAAGAATTGGCTAATCAACGACAGGGGTGAGAACCGCCCAGCGAACATTGGTTCGTCATGGCGGCCAAATTCGGCGCTCACAAGCGATAAAGCAATCAAATTTACAGCAAAGGATTTGTTCCCTCTTAGCCCAGCAAACACGGATGTATTTGTCTCTGGCAAACTATACATAAATGGTAGCCCAATGAACGGCGATTTTGCATTAGTACATACAAACATGCCAGCCGCTAATAGTCATGACTATGATTTTGTGACTCGCACAATGCGGTATGATTCGGTTTGGGCATGGTCTGCGCGTAATGACGAGCATAACATAAACTTATCTACAGTATGTTCTGCCGTGCCATCAGCATGTGAAAACACTCAAGATATTGTTCAAAAAGTCACTCCGCATGCCATCCACATGTCGCACGCTGCGCATGGTGAAGACGAATACTATGTAACTGGTGATGAACATTCATTAAGTTATACATATGTTACATTTTCTACAGAAGATGGTAGTCGTTACATTGCTTACCCAGTATATGATTCTTATTCACTGATGATAGATAAAATAAAGTAATAAAACCGCCAAATATGGTTTGTTTTTTATAGCTTTAGGCTAGTGTGATTGGTATTAAATTATTATTCAAAATTGCAGATTTTACAACTCTAGAAAAATCTTCTCACTGGAGTTGTAAATCTCAATTACAATTGATAAAGTGTGTGCCGTAATGTGCTTTCTTTTTTAAAGTCACTAATGTTTATCTTATTCCAAAAAAAATGCCCTGCATTCCAAAGTTGCATTGTGTAATTTTGCTGGTAAATGAAATAATATTGGCCTAGTAAAATTAGATTTAGTCATTGTCAAATTAATTTAGAGGAAATAATCATGAAACGTATAATTTTATCTATACTTGGTATATCTACCATTGCAACAGCTAGCGCAGTTGTCGGAGGTTTGCCAACTACGTCAATCTCACAACAAAAAGCCAAAACGGCACTTAAAGGATCTGGTAACTATGAGTTCTTTTTTAATTATGGAAACGGAGTTAACTCTGTGGAATTTTACAATACCCATGTTGAAGAAGGGTGCTACCAAGGTATAGCTCAAAGTGATCATGGAAATGGTCATCTTCACACTTCAATACCAGTGGCAGGCTGCCCAGCAAGTAACCAAGCATTTATAAAAACAGAATTGGAAAAATGGCTTGTAAAAGACCATGATTTGAATAGACCTGTCAATTGGGGTACAGTGTACGTACCAAAAGGAAGAGATTTAATTGGTTTATATACAAAGATGACTGCCAAAGACGCGTTATCGGTGTCGAATGTAGTGGGTGATATCCTAGTAACAGGTAAATTATATATTAATGGAAGCCCAATTAACGGGGATCTAGCATTGTGGCACATGTTATTACCAGACGCAACATATCATTATGGAAACGGGTATATTGATTCTGCATGGGCGTGGTCAGTGAGGAACGACAGCACTAATGTGACTTTTGGAGAAATATGCGCGGACCCCAAAAATTATCTTTGTGATAAATATAAAACACTACCTAAACTGGGTACTCCATTCAATATCGATATGACTAGATTAAAGAATTTAGTTTATGCTACTTATGAAGTTAAAGATCATCCAGCACCATACTCGCCTCAAACATCTTTAGGTGCCAGCATGTTTGGTTCTTCATACAATGTGCACCAGGTTCAGTTTAATAGCGGTAATAATATTGACGTGTCATCATATTCCGGAGTTACGATTACTACAGAGGATGGAAGTCGTTACTTGATGACGCCAGCATACGATGCATATTCAGTAATAATATCTAAATATTAATCCAAACCAAAATTTGTATTAGACATGTGATTGTCAAGATGTTAATTTTGGTTTTTATCGTTGAGTCTTAAATTCACATTATTTTTAAGTGTAAATTGAGTGTGTTTTTATATATATCATGAAACTTAATTAATCTGGTTTTTGCAAAAGAGCAAAAATTCTCTATGTCGTTTATATGAGTTTGCATATTAGCAAACTCATTGAACCAAAGGTAATGGTTTTACCATAAGGGTATCGTTGATGTTTACCACGAACACTTCTAGCACAAAAATAGCTTTTATCAAATTCAACATGATCTAGCATACTAAAGTTTGAATCTATTCGAGGTAAGTATTGGTTAATAAATGATAGGGGCATTGATCGCCCTATAAATTTTGACTCAGCATATAGAATTCTTGGTGTTGGTGAGAACATAGGTATGACGCATCTACATGTGAATAACCTTTCTATACTTGGTGGTAATACCAACTTCTTTGTTTCTGGTAAGCTGTATATAAACGGTAGCCCGATGAAAGGAGATTTTGGTTTAGCTCAATATAATTTGGGTAGCCATAATTTTTGGGCTTGGTCAAGTCGTAACGATCAGCCAAATTATCTATTAACAGATATATGTAAAGATCACCAGAATTTTTGTTATAACGGATCACGAGGCATTGAAACACAGGTAATTACTCCTAATTTAGCGTTTTTTGCAATTTCACATTCAAGTCTATGGGTTGATGGTATGGCTAATATATCAGCCGGACAATATCCGTATGTACCGGTGTCTACAGAAGATGGTGGGGAATATATTTTGTACCCAGTCTACGACACGCATTCGTTGATGGTTGCTAAAATTAACTAACCTAATCCAAACCAAAAGTTTGCGTAAGTGCATGCTATTATTTGGTAGTATATTTTACCTAATTGGTGGTTTCTAAGTTATCAAATATAGTTTATTATTTTATAGCTTTATGTTATTGTGATTAGCATAAAGATATTATCCAAAGTTATAGATTTTACAAAAATAATAGAATCTGTAATTCGGGCTCCATTATTGGAGGCAAGCATTGGAGGGAAGTTATAACTTCCCTCCAATGCTTTATTTTTGCTCTGCTTCTGAAGATTGTTCTCTAATGCAGTGTTTATTTAACGGGTCATGGTGGTATTCAAGTTGCTACTACCGACTTGTAATAGATCTAATAACAGATCTTCTCCCCTAGTAGTGGACAGATTATAAAAAGACTTTATTTTTTAAAACTTATTTTGCATAATGATTGATATATTAAAATTACAAGAAATGATTTTATAGGTGGTTATATATGATTGATGATATATTTTTATTTATTATATTATATGAAGCACATAGTTTCACAAAAGTAGCAGAAACGTCTAATATTCAACAGTCTACTGTTAGTAAGCGTATTTATAAATTAGAAGCAGCCCTTGGTCATGCATTAATCATAAGGAATGGTACTAACTTTAAGGTTACTGAATTTGGTGATTATATATATAATAAATTTAGGCACATTCCTTTATTTATTAGTACCACATTAGAGAGTTATAAAAATGGGTTTTATAGTGATTCTAATGATACGATTACTGTATCATTACCTTTTATTCTAAGCTACGAGCTTTTATCGCCACATATAGAAAAATTTATGATATTTTATCCAAATGTTAAGTTGAACATATTATATGAAAAAGATGTTCCTGATTTTGGAGTAGTTGATTTTGCAATTACTAGGCATAATATAAATCATCTAGGATTTACAACAAAATTTTTCCGACGAGAATATGCCCATCTTTATTGTAGCAATCAATATGCCCAAAAATATGGGGTTCCATTATCGACACACGATTTAAATGATAGAAAATTTATTAACTTAATTTTAGATGGTGAGAAACATATTTTGCCACTGAAAAATGGGAAAACAAGTCAAGAATTTATACCACATTTTTGTAATAATCTACATATAGACAATGTTATGCATAGTAAGCAAATGGGGATACACGCCACAGAGCATTTGTTTGGCTGCTGGGATTTTATGTGTGCAAAAGAATTGGCTGCTGGTGTGGTAGTACCAATACTACCTGATTGGAGCATCCATACATTAGATTTTTACTTGATACAGAAATTTAATGCTAGAAATATTGATAAAATATTTATTAATTTTATAAGTGAGCATTTAGGGTGTCATTTAATGAATGGTCGATAAACCATATTCAATCTCCAAAAAATATGTGATTAATGTTTTTGTGGTTCAACATGATGGCATGTTAAAATTTGATAGCTTAAATTTTTACGCGGGGTAAATTGTGGGTAATAAATTAATTGTGGCAAATTGGAAGATGAATGGCAATATTAAAAAGGTTCAATCTGATTTATACTTATATGCAAATAATGATATTACAAATCAAACAAATATTGTTTTAGCATTACCATATATTTATTTAATTGGTGCAAAACAGGATTTATTATCTAAATCAAATATTAAAGTAGCTGCGCAAGATGTTAGTTTATATGAAAAAGATGGTGCTTATACTGGTGAAATTAGCGCTGCTATGTTGAAAGATTTAGCAGTTGATTATGTGGTTATTGGACATTCAGAGCGCCGTCATTTAATAGGTGAGTGTAGTGACGTTATTAAGCAAAAGGTAAAAAATACCTGTAATAATTTAATTACTCCAATCTTTTGTGTCGGTGAGCAATTAGACGTAAGGGAGTCCGGTGAATATCTAAAATTTATTGAGTCTCAACTAAAAGAGTTGGAAAATATAAATTTGAGTAGTATAGTAGTTGCTTACGAGCCTTGTTGGTCAATAGGAACAGGTAAAATTCCTACTTTAAAAGAGATAGAAGAAGTTGTTGGATACATACATCAATATATGCAAAATCTCTTCAAATATGGTAAAATAGCCGTTTTATATGGTGGTAGTGTAACTGGTGGCAATGCTAGTGATATACTGGCAATTAGTGGTGTAGATGGCGTTTTGGTTGGTGGAGCATCTTTGAAAACAGATGATTTCATCAAGATTTGTGCTAGTGCGTAGTGGCTATCACATTGATTTAAAATTAATTATTATTTAGAGAGTCTTATGGATATTTTAAAGACATTGTTGTGGATTGTTGAAATAATATCTGCAATATCTATTATTGTTCTTGTGTTATTACAACAAGGTAAGGGCGCTGATGCTGGTGCAAGTTTTGGCTCAGGAGGTTCTTCTTCTTTGTTTGGAGCAAGTGGTTCTTCTAACTTTTTAAGCCGCGCAACAGCGGTATGTGCTGTAATATTTTTTATTACAACACTTGGCATGGTTATATTATCAAGTCAAGGTAAAGTTGGAGATTTGGGTGTTATGGCAGGTATGAAATCTGATGCAAGTTCTGTTGCTGCTAGTCAACCTTTGGCTAAGCCTGCAGCTTCAGTTGCAAAAAGCACAGGTACACAGATTCCTGATTAATGAAAATAATAGTGCCGATGTGGTGAAACTGGTATACACGCTACCTTGAGGTGGTAGTGGCTTTTAAGCTGTGTGGGTTCGAGTCCCATCGTCGGCACCAAGTGTTGGAGAAATGATCAAATATGGTTGGAGTTAACTATTTTCCGATAATATTTTTCGCATTATTAGCATGTGTAATGGGCGCTGCTATGATGGTTGCAGGTCGTCTTTTAGGGCGTCATAAACCAGATGTTGAAAAAAATTCTTCATATGAGTGCGGATTTGATGCTTTTGAAGATGCTCGTGTGAAATTTGACGTTCGTTATTATTTGATAGCGATTTTGTTTATTCTATTTGACTTAGAAATAGCATTTTTATTTCCTTGGGCTTTAGTGTTTAAGCACCTTGGAATGTATGGCTTTATTCTTATGTCAGTATTCCTTGCTATCTTGATAGCTGGTTTTGTCTATGTTTGGAAAAAAGGTGCTTTAGAATGGGAATAGAAGGCGTTCTTAAAGAAGGTTTTGTAACCACCACAGCAGATAAGTTGATTAATTGGGCAAGGACTGGATCTTTATGGCCAATGACATTTGGATTAGCTTGCTGTGCGGTTGAAATGATGCATATCGGCGCGGCTCGTTACGATCTTGATCGTTTTGGTGCGGTTTTTCGTCCATCTCCACGTCAATCTGATGTTATGATTGTTGCAGGTACACTTTGTAACAAAATGGCTCCAGCTTTGCGTAAAGTATATGATCAAATGCCTGAACCTAGATGGGTAATTTCAATGGGATCTTGTGCTAATGGTGGTGGATATTATCATTACTCTTATTCAGTAGTTCGTGGCTGCGACCGCATAGTTCCTGTTGATATCTATGTGCCTGGTTGTCCTCCAACTGCAGAAGCTCTCATGTATAGTATTATTCAATTACAGAATAAAATTAAACGAGAATCAACTATTGCTAGGAAAACTGCATAATGAGAAAGATTGAAAAATTAGAGCTTTCAATTAATGAAATTCTTGACGGACAGTATACTAATTTGTATAAGTTTAAAGATCAAGAAATTACAATTGAAGTATCTCCACAAAATTTGATACAAGTTATGACAACTCTAGTGAAAAATGAGTCGCTTGCTTTTTTACAGTGTCAAGATTTATGTGGCATTGATTACCTTACATATGGAAATCGAGAAGAAGATGAGTTTCCACATGACGAAAAACGTTTTGCGGTAGTGTACCATTTATTATCGCTAAAACATAACTGGCGTATTCGCGTAAAATGCTTTGCAGAAAATAATGATTTTCCAGTGGTCCCATCAGTGATTGATATCTGGAACTCTGTAAATTGGTTTGAACGTGAAGCTTTTGATATGTATGGAATTATTTTTGAAGGTCATCCTGATTTACGCCGTTTGCTAACGGATTATGGATTTATTGGGCATCCATTTAGAAAGGATTTCCCTTTATCTGGCTATATGGAAATGCGTTATGATGAAGAACAAAAACGTGTTATCTATCAACCTGTTACTATTGAACCACGTGTGGTAACTCCACGCATTATTCGTGAGGAGAACTACAGTGGCAGAAATTAAAAATTATACGCTGAATTTTGGTCCTCAGCATCCGTCAGCTCATGGTGTACTGCGCCTGGTGCTTGAATTAGATGGTGAAGTAATTCAACGAGCAGATCCCCATATTGGACTTTTGCATCGTGGTACCGAAAAATTAGCTGAACATAAAACATTTATTCAGGCTTTGCCTTATATGGATCGCTTGGATTATGTATCAATGATGTGTAATGAGCATGCTTATTGTCTTGCTATTGAACGTTTATTAGATCTTGAAGTTCCAGAACGCGCACAATATATTCGTGTAATGTTTTCAGAAATCACTCGTATTTTAAACCATTTAATGTGGATTGGTGCACATGCATTAGATATTGGTGCAATGGCAGTGTTTTTATATGCATTTCGTGAACGTGAAGATTTAATGGATTGCTATGAGGCTGTGTCTGGTGCACGTATGCATGCTGCATATTTTAGACCAGGTGGTGTTTATCGTGACCTTCCTAGTACTATGCCACAATATACAGAATCAAAAGTTAAAACTAAAAAGCAATTAGAGTTTTTTAATCAAGCTCGTAAAGGTTCTTTATTAGAGTTTATTGAAGACTTTGCAAAGAGATTTGATAAATGTGTTGATGAATATGAAATTTTATTGACAGATAATAGGATTTGGAAGCAACGTACGGTAAATATTGGTGTTGTAACAGAAGAGAGAGCCTTAAATCTAGGTTTTTCAGGCCCGATGCTTCGTGGTTCTGGAGTAGCTTGGGATTTACGTAAAAAACAGCCATATGAGGTATATGCAAAAATGGATTTTGATATTCCTGTTGGTAAGGGTGGGGATTGTTACGATCGCTATTTAGTTCGTGTAGCTGAGATGCGTGAGTCTAATAAAATTATCAAACAATGTATTACATGGTTGAAGACAAACGAAGGTCCGGTAATTACTGATGATCATAAAGTTGCCCCTCCTTCTCGTGAAAATATGAAATCAGGTATGGAAGAATTAATTCATCATTTTAAATTATTTACAGAAGGTATGCGAGTTCCAGAAGGTGAAGTTTACCAAGCTGTAGAGCATCCAAAAGGTGAGTTTGGTATTTATTTAGTATCTGACGGTGCTAATAAACCATATCGTTTAAAAATTAAAGCTCCAGGATTTGCCCATTTGGCAGCTCTTGACGAGATGAGTAAAGGTCATATGATTGCCGATGTAGTTGCAATTATTGGTACTCAAGATATTGTATTTGGTGAGGTGGATCGCTAATGTTATCTAATGAATCATTAAAACAAATTGATATAGAGCTGGCAAAATATCCAGCAGAGCGTAATCGTAGTGCAGTAATGTCTGCTTTACGTATTGCTCAAACAGAGTTGGGTTGGTTATCTGATGACGCAATTGCTTTTGTAGCTGATTATATACGTATTCCAGCAACTCAAGCTATGGAAGTTGTAACATTCTATGGAATGTATAACCTTAAACCTGTTGGTAAATATAAATTAGCTGTTTGTACTAATTTACCATGTGCATTACGTGGTGGTGTAAATACAGCTGAGTATTTATTAAATAAATTAAATATTTCTAAGTTAGGTGGAACAAGTAGTGATGGAAAATTCACTGTTGTTGAAGCTGAGTGTTTAGGTGCTTGTGGTGATGCGCCAGTGTTGTTATTAAATAATCACAAAATGTGTAGTTTCATGACACCTGATGCGATTGATAAAGAATTAGCGGAGTTAGTATAATGGCAATTTTTGAAAAAGGTGTTATTTTTGCTAACGTGGATACTGATAATCCAGATTGTTGGACTTTAGAGAGTTATGTAGCACGTGGTGGTTATGAAGCTCTTAAACGTATCTTATCGCAAAACTTAACTCAAGAAGATGTGATTAATGAAATGAAAACATCTGGTCTTCGTGGTCGTGGTGGAGCAGGATTCCCTACTGGATTGAAGTGGAGTTTTATGCCACGTACTCTTGAAGGTCAGAAATATATTGTATGTAATAGTGATGAGGGTGAACCTGGCACATTTAAAGATCGTGATATTCTGCGCTATAATCCGCATTCTGTAATTGAAGGTATGATTATTGCAGGATTTTCAATTGGAGCTTCTGCTGGATATAATTATATCCATGGTGAAATTTTTGAAATATATCAAAGATTTGAAGAAGCACTTGCTGAAGCTCATAAGGCAGGATTGCTTGGTAAAAACATATTAAACTCTGGGTTTGATTTTGAATTATTTGCACATCATGGTTATGGTGCTTATATTTGTGGTGATGAAACAGCATTGTTAAATTCAATTGAAGGTCGTAAAGGTCAACCAAGATTTAAACCTCCTTTTCCAGCTGGATATGGCTTATACGGTCGTCCTACCACAATCAATAATACAGAATCGTTAGCGTCAGTTCCATTTATTTTACGTGATGGTGGTCAAGAATTTCTAGAGCAAGGTATACCAAATAATGGCGGTACTAAATTATTCTCTATCTCTGGACATGTTGAACGCCCTGGTAATTATGAAATTCCATTAGGTACTCCGTTTAGCAAATTATTAGAAATGGCTGGCGGAATGCGTGGTGGTAAAAAAATGAAAGCAGTTATTCCTGGTGGATCTTCTGCTCCGGTACTACCTGCAGATATTATGATGCAATGTACTATGGATTACGATTCGATAGCAAAGGCTGGTTCTATGCTTGGTTCTGGTGCTGTGATAGTAATGGATGAAGATGTATGTATGGTAAAAGCATTAGAGCGTTTATCATATTTTTACCATGAAGAAAGCTGTGGACAATGTACTCCATGTCGTGAAGGTACTGGGTGGTTATATCAAATCGTCCATCGTATTGAAAATGGCCGTGGACGTCCTGGTGATTTAGAATTATTAGATAGCATTGGTAATCAAATGGCAGGTCGCACAATTTGTGCTTTGTCAGATGCTGCAGTGTTTCCTGTACGTAGTTTTACTAAACATTTCCGTGAAGAATTTGAGCATCATATTAATCATGGTAAATGTATGGTAGAACATAAATGGTACTAATTGTATTGGGATAAAACAATGATTGAATTTGAATTAGATGGTAAAGCGGTCAAAGGTGAGCCTGGTTCAACGGTACTAGAAGTAGCGTTACAGGAAGGTAAATATATACCGCATTTTTGTTACCATAAAAAATTATCAATTGCGGCAAATTGCCGTATGTGCTTGGTTGAAGTAGAAAAAGCGAGAGGGCCAGTTCCTGCTTGTGCTACGCCAATTACAGAAGGAATGAAGGTACATACTTGCTCAAAATTAGCTGTTGAAGCTCAGCAAGGTGTAATGGAGTTTTTATTAATCAACCATCCTCTTGATTGTCCAATTTGTGACCAAGGTGGTGAATGTCAATTACAAGATTTGGCTGTAGGTTATGGTCGTGGTCAGTCGCGCTTTGAAGAAGAAAAGCGTGCTGTAGTTGATAAAGATTTAGGACCTTTGGTAAAAACGACAATGACTCGTTGTATTCATTGTTCTCGTTGCGTACGTTTTACTGATGAGATTGCTGGGTTCCAAGAATTAGGTATGAGCTATCGTAATAATCATGTAGAAGTTATGCCATTTATTGGTCAAACAGTAGATAGTGAAATTTCTGGAAATATTATTGATATTTGTCCGGTAGGTGCACTTACTTCAAAACCATTTAGAGATACAGCTCGTTCGTGGGAATTATCTCGTCGTAAATCAGTATCTCCTCATGATGCATTAGGTAGTAATATTCAAGTGCATATTGATAAGTATCACCGTGTAGTACGTGTTTTACCATTAGATAATGAAAATATCAATGAATGTTGGATTTCTGATCGTGATCGTTTTAGCTATGAAGGTTTATATCATCAAGATCGCATAACAGATCCAATGATTAAGCAAGATGGAAAATGGGTGAAAGTTGATTGGGAAACAGCTGTTGAATACGCTGCGAAGTCAATTAGCGGAGTGAAAATTGATCATGGTACAAATGAGATTGGTGTTATAGCATCAGCAATTTCTACTACTGAAGAGTTACATCTATTACAAAAATTAACACGTGCTGTTGGTGTAAGTAATTTGGATTATCGTGTAGAACAACAAGATTTTGCTTTAGATGCTCAACAATCTGGTATATCTTATTTAGGATCTAGCTTAAATGAGTTTTTATCTAATAAAGCTATCTTGATCGTTGGTAGCGTAATACGTGAAGAGCAACCAATTTTAGCTACACGAATTCGTCAATCAGTTAAAAAGAATGGTACTCAACTACATGCTATAAATGTATTGAAAGATGATTTACAAACTAAAGTTGCTACTCAAATTGCAATTGATCCTCGCGAGTTTGAATATAAACTAGCACAGATATTAAAGGTTTGTTGTGAGTTATCTGGCAAAAATAGTAATAAGATTGATTTATCTGCTATTGTTGCTGATGAGAAAACAACTAATATCGCTAAAAGCTTATTTGAAAATAATGGACATATAGTTTTAGGACGAGTTGCTAAAGGCCTAGAGAATTTTACTAACTTACGTATTATAGCAAATGAGATTGCATTAGTCGTAAATGGTAAATCTGGACTATTGCATTCATCTGCGAATGAAGTTGGTGCTGCATTAGTCGGATTTACTCCATGTAAAACAGCATTCAATATATCTAATACAACTGGTATGAATGCAAGAGATATGCTTGAGAATCCACGTAAATGTTATGTATTATTAAATACAGAATTAGAGCGCGACAGCTATAACTCACAAAAAGCAATTAAAGCATTGGCAAATGCTGATACTGTAGTTGTAATGAGTGCATACGTGAATGAAGATATGCTTGAATATGCTGATGTGATTTTACCAATTACTCCGTTTACAGAAACCGCAGGTTCTTATGTAAACCTTGAGGGAGTATGGCAAAAGTTTAATGGTGTAACTAGACCATTGGGTGACTCAAAGCCAGGATGGAAAGTTATCCGTGTAATTGCTAATCGCTTAGGTATTGAAGGATTTAACCAAAATACTATTGAAGATGTTCGTAGTGAAATTAGTGCATTACAAAACACATCTGAATATTTAAACAATAATATTAATTTTGATAAATTAAGTATCAATAAGCCAGATTTATCAGGGTTAATTCGTTTTGGTATTTACCCAATATATCAAGGTGACAGTATTGTTCGTCGTGCAGAATCATTACAGTCTACTAAATTAGCTAATTTACCAACTCTAGCAGTTAATGGTAGTGTTGCTAAAAATAACGGTATCAATTGCGGTGATGAAGTTTTAGTAAAACAACCTCATGCACAGAAAAAGTTTTCAATTACAGTTTGTGATGAAGTTGCGGATAATGTTGTATTATTAGCCCGTAATGTAAACACTACTCAATTTGCTGGTAATTTTGATGCAATTGAAATTACTCAAAGTATGGGAGTATAGCCATGGTTGAATTTTTCCAAAACTTATTAGGGCATAATCTAGGTTATGCCATAGGGTATTTAGTTAAAGCAGTTTGTGTAATTATTCCTTTAACTTTGGTTGTGGCATATGTAACTTTAGCTGAACGCCGTATTTTAGGTTTTATGCATGCGCGTATTGGTGCGAATCGTGTTGGACCTTTTGGTTTATTGCAACCATTTGCTGATTTATTAAAATTCGTATTTAAAGAAATCATTACACCAGCAAAAGCATCTAAAGGGGTATTCTTTTTAGCCCCTGCGGTAATTTTGATTTGTGCATTAGCAACGTGGGCAGTAGTGCCATTTTCTCCTGATTTATATTTTACAAATGTAAATGCTGGAATTTTATATGTAACTGCAATTGGTTCATTAGGTGTATATGGAATTATTTTAGCTGGTTGGGCCGGTAATTCTAAGTATTCATTTTTGGGTGGTATCCGTGCTACAGCAATGATGATTTCTTACGAATTAGCTATGAGCTTTGGTATTCTTGGTGTCTTAATGGCTTGCGGTAGTTTAAATTTTATAGATATAGTTAATAATCAAGCACTTGGTCGCATGGGTGGTTCTATTCTTTCATGGAATTGGTTACCAATGTTTCCATTGTTTTTAATTTACCTAATCTCAGGAGTAGCTGAAACGAATCGTGCACCATTTGATGTGTGTGAGGGGGAATCTGAAATTGTTGCAGGTTTCCACGTTGAATACTCTGGTACACCATTTGCATTGTTTATGCTTGCTGAGTATGCTAGTATGATTTTAGTATCAACATTAACAGTAATTCTGTTTTTAGGTGGCTGGTTATCGCCATTTCCTGCTAGTTGGGGTATTTTAGGTACTGCATCTATGGCATGGTTGGTAGCGAAAGTATTAGTGTTATTATTTGGTTTTATTTGGTATCGTGCTTCTTTCCCTCGTTATCGTTATGACCAAATTATGCGTCTGGGTTGGAAAGTGTTTATACCAATTACCTTAGTTTGGATATTTGTTCTAGCTTTGTGGATGGTATCTCCACTTAATATTTGGCAGTAAGGATTAAAGCAATGAAGAAATTTATAAAAACGTTTTTCTTGACGGAGTTGGCAAAGGGTCTTGCTCTGACGTGGAAAGTTATGCTTAGACCTAAGCCAACAATTTTCTATCCAGAAGAAAAAACTCCATTATCTCCTCGTTTTAGAGCATTACATGCACTACGTCGATATCCAAATGGCGAAGAGCGTTGTATTGGCTGTAAATTATGTGAGGCTGTTTGTCCAGCTGTGGCAATTACAATCGATATTCATGAACGTGATGATGGTACTCGCCGTACTACGCGTTATGATATTGACTTAACAAAATGTATATTTTGTGGCTTTTGTGAGGAAGCTTGCCCAGTGGATGCAATTGTTGAAACTCCAATTCATGAGTACCATGGTGAAAAGCGTGGCGACTTATTTTATACTAAAGAAATGCTTCTAGCTATTGGTGATAAATATGAAAGT
Organism: Burkholderiales bacterium; assembly: GCA_028693355.1. Lineage (GTDB taxonomy): Bacteria > Pseudomonadota > Gammaproteobacteria > Burkholderiales > UBA11063 > Aquella. Next base: position 9,348 of record JAQUVM010000010.1, on the reverse strand, counting down.
ATTATTGCTAAATCAAAAGAAGCAGATCAGTTGTATCGCTAGAAAGAGGTAAATAATGGATATTACAAGCATTTTATTTTACGTATTTTCTGCGATACTATTGTTTTGTGGTTTACGCGTAATTACAGCAAAAAACCCTGTACATGCAGCATTGTATTTAGTGCTTGCATTTGTAACAGCTAGCTGTTTATGGATGATGTTGGGAGCAGAGTTTTTGGCTCTAACACTGATTTTGGTATATGTAGGCGCAGTAATGGTGCTTTTCTTATTCGTGGTAATGATGCTTGATGTTGATGTCGAATCATTACGTAATGGATTTTGGAAAAACTTACCTCTAGCATTATTATTGGGTTTAGTTGCATCAGCAGAAATGATTTTAGTTATTTTACAAAATCCACAAATAACTGCTGTGGCTAATGCAGATCCGGAAACTACACTTAGTAATTCAAATGTATTGGGTTGGGTATTATATACTCAGTACTCATATCCAGTTGAGCTTGCTTCGTTAGTTTTGTTATTAGGGTTGGTAGTAGCTGTTGCTTTAACTTTACGCAAATCAGATAAAGCAGCAAAATATCAAAATATTAGTAAGCAAGTATCAGTTGATAGCAAAACTCGTTTTACTATGGTAAAAATGGATGCAGAAATTGAGCAGCAAGGAGAAAAACAATGATCGGAATGACACATTACCTAGTATTGTCAGCAATTTTATTTGCTTTATCAATAATGGGTATTTTCTTGAATCGCAAGAATATCATTGTTGTGCTAATGTCTATTGAGTTAATGTTACTGGCAGTTAATTTTAATTTTGTGACATTCTCGACATTTTTGCATAATATCGCGGGGCAGATTTTTGTCTTCTTTACCTTAACGGTAGCAGCAGCAGAATCAGCTATTGGCTTGGCAATATTAATTATCTTATTTAGAAATTTAAGATCAATTAATGTTCAAGATATGGATAAACTTAAGGGTTAATGGGGAATATATAAATGACAGGGATTCCTTTGTATTTGACGATTATCCTATCGCCTTTGATTGCATCAACGATAGTTGGTTTGTTTGGTTTTGCTATAGGTAAACGAGCAAGTCACTGTTTGACAATCTTGGGTGTATTAGTTTCAACAATATCGTCTTATGTGTTATTAAATCAAGTATTAAATCAAGGTTTATCTTATGATGGACCATTATATACATGGTTAAGCGTTGGTGACCAAACTTATTCTGTTGGTATTTTAGTTGATAGTTTAACCGCTATGATGTTGACAGTTGTAACTTCTGTATCATTAATGGTTCATATTTACACAATTGGTTATATGGAACATGAAGATGGCTATAGCAGATTCTTCAGTTATATTTCATTGTTTACATTTATGATGATTATGCTTGTAATGTCAAACAACTTTATCCAATTGTTCTTTGGTTGGGAAGGTGTTGGTTTAGTATCATATTTGTTAATTGGTTTCTATTTCAAAAAAGAATCAGCCGTATTTGCTAACTTAAAAGCCTTTTTAATTAACCGTATCGGGGATTTAGGTTTTTTACTTGGTATTGGTTTAGTATTGTATTATTTTGGCACTTTGAATTATGCTGAAGTATTTGCAAAATTAGATTCAATTACAGGGGTTACATTCTTTAATACTGGTTGGAGTGCAATTACAGTTGTTTGTTTATTGCTTTTTGTTGGGGCAATGGGTAAATCGGCACAATTTCCACTTCATGTTTGGCTTCCTGATTCAATGGAAGGTCCAACACCTATTTCTGCATTAATTCATGCGGCAACGATGGTTACAGCTGGTATCTTTATGGTAGCTCGCTTATCTCCATTATATAATTTGTCTCCAACAGCATTGTCTGTTATTGCAATTATTGGTGCTATTAATGCTCTATTCTTAGGTCTATTGGGTCTAATTCAAAATGATATTAAACGTGTGGTTGCATATTCTACTTTATCTCAATTAGGATATATGGCTGTGGCTTTAGGATGTGGTGCTTATACAGTTGGTATTTTCCATCTAATGACACATGCATTCTTTAAAGCGTTATTATTTTTAGCTGCAGGTTCTGTAATCGTAGCTATGCATCATGAACAAGACATGCGCAAAATGGGCGGTTTATGGAAATATATGCCAATTACATATGTTGTAACGATTATTGGTAATTTAGCATTAGCTGGTATTCCTCCGTTTGCAGGTTTCTTCTCAAAAGATCTTATTTTGGAAGCAGCAACTAACTTCCATGAGCATGGCATGTTTGGTGGTAGCTTTGTGGTGTTTAGTGTGTATGCTGCTGTATTTGTTACAGCGTGCTATAGCTTCCGCCAATTATTTATGACTTTCCATGGTCGCGAGCGTTTCCGTGATGCGAATGATGATCATCATGATGCTCATGCTCATGATGACCACCATGGACCAGTTGAACCAAAAGAATCTCCATGGGTAATAACATTACCATTGGTATTGTTGTCTATTCCATCTGCTATTATTGGATGGTTAGCATTTGATAAATTTGTTCCTGGTGAATTCTTTCATAATGTAGTATTTAATGCAGATTTTTATACTAAATTCTTAGAAGAAGAACCTGTAAACACAGTAGGTATGTTGGCTCATAGTTTAACTACTCTGCCTGTATATTTAGCACTCTCAGGTATTTTGGCAGCATTTATTGCACATAAATCTCCTACTTTTGTTTCTATCATAAAGACAATATTTAAACCATTTATCTATGTAATGGAACGTAAATACTTTATGGATGATTTATTTATCAATATATTGGCTCCTATTGCTCGTGGCTTAGGGCGCGTATTATGGTCAATTGGTGATGTGTTATTAATTGATGGAATTATTGTAAACGGATCAGCTCGTCTTGTAGCTTTCTGCTCTCGTATATTCCGCAAGATGCAAACTGGTTATGTTAATAGTGCCGCAACATATATGGTGCTTGGAGTGTTAATTTTATTAACCTTCTGTACTAGTTTAATTTTACACTAAGGATTAGATTTAAATGATGAATTATTTATTAAGTTTAACGATATGGACACCAATAGTATTTGGCTTCATAACCTTAGTATTGTTTAGCAAAAATGATTGTTTAGCACGTTACTTCTCTTTATTAGGAGCAGTAATTGCTTTTATATTTTCAGTATTAATGTTTTGCCATTTTGATCCAAATCAACAAGCTATGCAGTTTGAAGAGGTTGCACAATGGGTACCAAACTTTAATATCAACTATCATTTAGGTGTTGATGGTATTTCAATGCCATTTGTGATGCTAAATAATTTTGTAACTATTTTAGTTGTTTTAGCTGGATTTAAAGTAATTAAACATAAAGTAGCACTTTATAATGCAATGTTTTTAATGATGACTGGGTTTATCTCAGGATCATTCTGCGCATTAGATGCTATTCTTTTTTATGTGTTCTTTGAAGCAATGCTTATTCCAATGTATTTAATTATCGGTGTTTGGGGTAGTACAAATCGTGTTTATGCAGCGATTAAGTTCTTCTTATATACTTTAATTGGATCTTTATTAATGTTGGTAGCGTTGATCTACTTGTTCTTCCAAAGTAATGGTAGCTTTGAAATATTAAGTTATTATAAATTACCTCTAACAATGGGTGTACAAACATTATTATTTATTGCATTTTTTATGTCATTTGCGGTGAAAGTCCCTATGTGGCCATTGCATACGTGGTTACCAGATGCCCATCCAGAAGCGCCAACAGGCGGTTCAATGGTACTTGCCGCTATTACACTTAAAATTGGTGGTTATGGCTTCTTACGTTTTATTTTACCTATAGTTCCAGATGCTTCTCGTGAGTTAGCTGGCGTTATGGTTATTTTATCGTTAATTGCAATTGTTTATATCGGTTTAGTCGCATTAGTACAAAAAGATATGAAAAAACTGGTAGCTTATTCTTCGATTTCTCATATGGGTTTTGTAACATTAGGTTGTTTCTTAATGGCGAATGGTACATTAAATAAATGGGCAGTCGAAGGTGCAATTACACAAATGATTTCACATGGTTTTGTATCCGCAGCTATGTTCTTCTGTATCGGTGTTATGTATGATCGTGTTCACTCGCGTAATATAGCTGATTATGGTGGTGTAGTAAATAAAATGCCAATTTTTGCAGCGTTCTTTATGTTATTCTCAATGGCAAATGCTGGTTTACCTGGTACTTCTGGTTTTGCTGGTGAGTTTATGGTTATCATGGGAGCTGTTCAAACTAGCTTTATTTCAGCTGCTTTAGCTGGATTAACATTGATTATTGGAGCAGGATATACCCTTTGGATGTATAAAAAAGTGATATTTGGTGAAGTGACTAATTCTCATGTTGCAGAGATGCCAGACGTTACTGCTCGTGAATTTATTATTTTAGCCGTGCTTGCAATTGCTGTTATCGGTATGGGTGTTTATCCGGATTTATTTGTGTCTAAAATGCATACTTCGGTTGAATTATTAATTAATCAAGCTGCAATTAGCAAAATTTAAGTAGGTAAAGATATGACTTATCCTAATTTATTTCCTGTTCTACCAGAAATATTTATGGCATTAATGACCATTATAATTCTTTTAGTAGATGCATTTAGTGCTAAGAAGTCTGTAATTACAGTTCTTACTTTGTTAACTCTTATTGGTTGTTTTGTATTACAAATACATGTAAGTTCTCCAAGTACACAACTTACATTTAATGATATGTTTATTTTAGATAGCTTGGCAACAGGCACAAAATTATTTACATATATATTATCGTTTGTAGCGGTTATTTATGTGAGACGTTATATTATTGATAAAGAAATAAACCCAGGCGAATTTTATGCAATTTTGCTTTTTGCAATCTTGGGTATGATGGTTATGATCTCTGCAGATAATATGATTGTTTTATATGTCGGCTTAGAATTATTATCATTAGCTTTATATGGTTTAATTGCTTTACAACGTGATAATGTTAAAGCTACAGAATCAGCTATGAAATTTTTCATTCTTGGTGCATTAGCTTCTGGTATATTATTATATGGTATCTCATTTATATATGGCGCAACAGGTGGTAATCTTCAGTTGGAGTTAATAGTTCGCTCTATGTTAGCTTCACAAGAACAAGGTATTAGTCCTCTTTTGACATTTGGTCTGGCCTTTGTGGTAGCAGGTTTAGTATTTAAGCTTGGTTTAGTACCATTTCATATGTGGATTCCAGATGTTTATGAAGGTTCTCCTTTAGCTGTGACTACAATGATAGGTAGCTTAACTAAGATAGCTGCGGTTGTTTTCATGATTCGTTTCTTAGTTGGTGGTTTAGTATTATTAAGTATGTACTGGACTATTATGTTATTAGTTCTTGCAATGCTCTCGTTATTTTTTGGAAATATAATTGCTATTGCGCAAACTAATATTAAACGTATGCTAGGTTATTCAACTATATCTCATATGGGATTTGTAGCACTTGGATTTATTGTTGTAAGTGTTGATGGTATTACTTCAACTTTATTCTATGTAATTACTTATTCAATTACAGCATTGGCTACATTTGGTATTTTAACTGCATTATCAAAAGATGGTTTTGAGTGTGAAAGTATTGATGACCTAAAAGGGTTAAGTAGCTCACATCCAGTTTATGCATTCTTATTAATGTTAACTATGTTCTCGATGGCAGGTATTCCTCCTTTGGTTGGATTTTATGCTAAATTTAAAATTTTAGCTGCTTTAGTAAATACTGGATTAACTTGGGTTGCGGTATTTGCCGTGATTATGTCTTTAATTGGTGCTTTCTATTACATACGTGTAGTTAAAGCAATGTATTTTGATGAAAAAGTTAAAGATATACAAGTAGCTAATATTTGTGTTGGTACTAAAGTATTATTAGTTCTTAATACATTAATGTTATTAGTGATCGGCATTTTCCCTAGTTATTTGATTGATTATTGCCAAAAATTTATTGGGTAAATTTATCTTTTATAAAAGGAAAGCCATGTAGCATAAGCAACGTGGCTTTTTTTATAGCATCTATAATTATGTAGTATAATGATGAAAAATTTTAACAAAAGGATAACTGTATGTTAAATAAATATCAGGCAATTAATGGGCATAAAATAAAATTTGCTATTGTTGGGTGTGGCAGGATTTCAGCCAATCATTTTGGAGCGTTAGAGCAATATCCTAAAGATTGTGAATTAGTTGCTACATGTGATAATAATAGAGATAGAGCTGATGCGGCAGCTAACAAATATGGGGCTAAAGCTTACTATAATTTACACGATATGCTTGAAGCTGGTGGATTTGATATTGTTATTTTAACTACGCCAAGCGGTTTACACCCAATGCAAACTATACAGTGTGCAGAGGCTGGGTATCATGTAGTAACAGAGAAACCAATGGCAACAAAGATGAGTGATGGTATTGAGATGGTTAAGGCCTGTGATAGGGCTGGTGTTAGATTATTTGTAGTTAAGCAAAATCGTAGAAATGCAACTATACAGTTAGTTAAGAAAGCAATTGAAGACGGCCGTTTTGGTAGAATATATTCTGTCGCTTGTAATGTGTTTTGGACTCGTCCGCAAGAATATTATGATAATGATTCATGGCGCGGAACTTGGGAGTTTGATGGTGGAGCATTTATGAATCAAGCTTCGCATTATGTTGATTTAATGGAGTGGTTAATTGGTTCTGTAGAGTCAGTGCAGAGTTATACAGCTACACTAGCTCGTAACATCGAAACTGAGGATAGCGGAGTTGTTGCGATTAAATATCGTAGTGGTGCCTTAGGCACTATGAATGTTTCAATGCTAACATACCCAAAAAATTTGGAGGGTTCTATTACTATTCTAGGTGAAAATGGAACTGTAAAAATTGGTGGTTTAGCGGTAAATCAAATAGATCATTGGGAGTTTGCTGATAAACAACCTAAGGATGATGAAATTAGAACTGCGAATTATGCAACTACGTCTGTTTACGGGTTTGGTCATCCTTTATATTATGCGAATGTGATTGCAACTTTACAAGGTAAAGAAGAAGCATTAACTGACGGTCGTGAAGGATTAAGATCTTTAGAACTATTGATTGCAATATATCTTTCTGCTAGAGATGGAAAAAAAGTTTCGTTACCTTTAACATATTAGTAGGACATGAATATGAATCAAAGTCAATACAAAGGGATAATTTTAGCTGGTGGTAGCGGTACTCGTTTACATCCAGCAACTCAAGTTATATCTAAGCAATTATTACCTGTTTATGATAAACCAATGATTTATTATCCTTTATCTATTTTAATGCTAGCTGAAATTCGTGAGATTTTAATTATTTCTACCCCACAAGATATTGGGCGTTTCGAACAATTGTTAGGAGACGGAACTCAATGGGGAATTAAACTTAGTTACGCAGTGCAAGAAAGTCCTGATGGTTTAGCACAAGCATTTCTGATTGGTGAAGAGTTTTTAAATGGTTCTCCAGCATGTTTAATACTTGGTGATAATATGTACTATGGTAGTGGTATGACTGAATTATTAAAATCAGCTCAAACAAAGAGTGGTGCGACAGTATTTGCATATCAAGTTTCTGATCCAGAACGCTATGGTGTAGTTGAGTTTGATGCAAATAGACGAGCTGTAAGTTTAGAAGAAAAACCCACAAATCCTAAATCAGATTTTGCTGTAACTGGATTATATTTTTATGACAAGAATGTTGTTGCAAATGCAAAGAAGGTAAAACCTTCATCTCGAGGAGAGTTGGAGATTACTGATTTGAATAAGATTTACCTTGAAGAAGGTAATCTAAGTGTAGTCACAATGAAGCGTGGTTTCGCTTGGCTGGATACAGGAACACATGATTCATTGCTTGAAGCATCTAATTTTATTCAAACAGTCGAACATCGCCAAGGAATAAAAATAGCGTGCCTTGAAGAAATTGCATTACATAAAGGTTGGTTGACTAAAGAGATAATACGAGAGAAAGTAAAAACTATGGGTAAATCAACCTATGCTGAATATTTAAGAAAGATAGTTAAATAATGGAATTTATAAGAACAGAAATTTCTGATGTTATTCTTATAAAACCTAAATCATTTGGCGATGATCGTGGTTTTTTTATGGAAAGTTATAGAAAATCTTTATTTCATGAAAATGGAATTATGGAAGAATTCATTCAAGATAATCATTCTAAATCAGCTAAAGGAGTTTTAAGGGGTTTACATTATCAATTAGATCCTAAAGCTCAGGGAAAGCTAGTTCGTTGTGTAAAAGGTTCTGTATTTGATGTAGCTGTTGATATTCGTAGAGGCTCTCCTACATTTGCTAAGTGGGTTGGGTATGAATTAAGCGAAGAGAATAAGCAAATGTTATGGATTCCTGCGGGTTTTGCACATGGCTTTGTGACATTAGAAGATAATACAGAGTTTTTATATAAAACTACTGGTGAATATGCGCCAGATTGTGATCGTGGTATTAAGTATGATGATCCTGAAATTGGCATAAAATGGCCTAAATTAGATGCTTTAATACTATCAGAAAAAGATAAAAAGCAACCTTTGTTAAAAGATGCGGACATTAATTTTGAGTATAGTTTATAGCTTTTATATTTTACAGTAATAAATTAAGAGTATGATATGACAAAAAAAACTTTATTAGTAACTGGTGGGGCTGGATTTATTGGTTCATCAGTTGTTCGTCAATTAGTAAAAAATGGTAATTATAATGTAGTAAATATTGATAAATTAACCTATGCTGGTAATTTAGAATCATTGAAAGAAGTAAGTGATAATAAAGACTATACTTTTGAGCAAGTCGACATTTGTGATAAGGCTGGAATTAGCCGTATTTTTAAGCAGTATAATCCTGTTGGTATTTTACATCTTGCTGCGGAAAGTCATGTTGATCGCTCTATATCAGGTCCTGGTGAATTTATTCAAACAAATATTCTTGGAACTTATAACTTATTAGAGTGTGCTAGAGAGTATTATAATCAATTAGACGATAAAAGTAGCTTTAAGTTTGTACATATTTCAACAGACGAAGTATTTGGTACATTAGGTGACACTGGTTACTTTAGCGAAACGACTTCATATGATCCTAGAAGCCCATATTCATCTTCGAAAGCGAGTAGTGATTTATTAGTAAGAGCTTGGTATCATACCTATAATTTACCAATTGTTATTACGAATTGTACTAATAATTATGGACCATATCATTTTCCAGAGAAATTAATTCCTTTGGTTATTAATAATGCTCTTCAGGGTAAAGAACTTCCTATTTATGGTAAGGGTGATAATATTCGTGATTGGTTGTATGTAGATGATCATGCAAAGGGTATTATTTTGGCATATGAAAAAGGTCAAATTGGTGAGAGCTATTGTATAGGTGG